>JAXGUU010000318.1:0-4874 GCA_040774145.1 Anaerolineae bacterium | reverse complement strand
GGCGATGTGCGGCGCCGTCTGCAGAAAGAGCACCAGCGCAACTTGCTGGCGTGGGTGGTCGCCAACGTGGAAGAAGGTCGCTCGACCGAGCAGATCTGCGCCCAGTTGGCTATATGAAGCTGTTAAAGTGCAAAGATAGTGGCAGATGGGGTCAAGGAAGTTCCGGCGGGCAATAGCCAAGTTCGCGATTCTGCACTATCCTTTTCTACGTCTTGCACCGATTCAAGCATCGCCGGTCGGTGGTGCTTGGGACTCGATCAACGAGAGAATGGAGTTGAACGATGAAGATCACGGCAGTGAGGGTGTTTGAGGTGCGCGGGGAAATGACCTTCCCCGGCGAGTTTTGGGAGGAGCGCCTGATCCGCCCGACGGATATCTACCCTGAGCACAAGGTCGAGGGGGCCGGTTGGTTGGCCAAGATCGCCGAGGACCGCTACGCGATGCGCTCCCAATTCTGCGAGATCGAGACGGACGAGGGCTTGACCGGGTTGGGGGGGCCGACGACCGCGGATCAGGCCTTCATCATCCGGCATCAGTTGGCGCCCTTGCTGATCGGGCACGACCCCTTGGCGACGGAGCGCATCTGGGATCGGCTCTACCGCTCGATGGTCCACGGGCGCAAGGGGACGCCGATGATGGCGCTGAGCGTGGTCGACTGCGCGCTCTGGGACCTCAAGGGCAAGTGGGCCGGGGTGCCTGTCTATCGCCTGTTGGGTGGGCCGGTGCGCGAGGAGATCCCCGCCTATGCCAGCATGCTGGGCTATTCGTTGGAGCCCGAACTGGTGGCCCGGCGCGCGCAGGAGATGGTGGCGCGGGGCTATCGGGCGATGAAGTGGTTCTTCCATGAGGGGCCGACCGATGGCCCTGAGGGGATCGCCAAGAACGTCGAGCTGGTTCGCACGCTGCGCGAGACGGTGGGACCTGATGTGGAGATCATGCTCGACTGCTGGATGAGCTGGGACGTGCCCTACACGATCGAGATGGCGCGCCGCCTTGCGCCCTACGAGCCACGCTGGTTGGAGGAGCCGGTGCTCCCCGACAAGATCCCGCAGTATGCCGAGATCCGACGCAGCGTCGCGACGCCCATTGCGGGCGGCGAGCACGAGTACACGCGCTGGGGGCTGAAGGCGCTGATGGATGCCGGGGCGGTGGACGTACTGCAGCCCGATATCTACTGGGCCGGCGGCATCTCCGAGATGCTCAAGATCTGCGCGCTGGCCTCGGCCCACGACCTGCCGGTGATCCCCCACGGGCACTCGGTCCCGGCGACGATCCATCTGATCGCCTCACAGCCCGTCACCGCGTGCCCGCTGTTGGAGTATCTGGACAAGTGGAACACTATTCATCAGTTCTTCCTCAAGCAGCGCATCGAGCCGGTCGATGGCAAGGTCACGCTGCCGACCACGCCGGGCATCGGCATGGAGCTGGACGAAGCTCGCGTGCAGGAGATGGTGGAGCTATGTTTCTGATCTTCATTCCCCTTAGGAGGCCCTATGATCAAGATCGCTGAGGTATTTCACCCCGACCAGCGGGAGCTCTGGCTCCCCATCAAGCAGTGCGGCGTCGACTATGTGGTGGGCGGCTTCGGCCTGCAGCCCATCCCCGGTGCCGCCATCGAGGCCGATGTGCAGCCATGGAGCTATATGTCGCTGCTGCGGATGAAGACGGCGTATGCCGACGCCGGCTTTGACCTCGCCGTCATCGAGAACCGCCCGCCGATGGAGAAGATCAAGCTGGGGCTGCCCGGGCGCGATCAGGAGATCGAGGTGGTCCAGGCGTTCATCCGCAATATGGGCCGGCTGGAGATCCCGGTCTGGTGTTACGAGTTCATGCCGGGCGTCACGGTGCTGCGCACCTCGAGCACCATCCCCACCCGTGGCGGGGCGTTGGTGACCGGTTACGATCACGACCTGATGAAGAACGCGCCGCTCACTGAGCACGGCACCTTCACCGATGACGATACCTGGGCCAACCTCAAGTACTTCCTGGATGCCGTGGTGCCCGTCGCTGAGGAGGCCAACGTCAAACTGGCGGCGCATCCCGATGACCCACCCCTCTCGCCGATCCGCGGTTTCGCGCGTGTCCTGCGCTCGATCGAGAACTATCAGAAGCTGATAGATCTGGTCCCCAGCCCGGTCAACGGGATCGCGCTTTGCCAGGGCAACTTCACCCTGATGACGGATGATTTGCCCGGCGCGATTCGCCACTTTGGGGGGCAGCAGAAGATCTTCTTCGTCCACTTCCGCGATGTGCGCGGTACGCCGGAGAAGTTCGCCGAGACCTTCCACGACGACGGCAAGACCGATATGTTGGCCTGCCTGCGTGCCTATCGCGAGGTGGGCTATGAGGGTGTCTGCCGCCCCGACCACGTGCCCACGATGGCGGGCGATGATTACGGGCATCCGGGCTATACCCGGATCGGGCGCCTCTTCGCCATCGGGTATATCAAGGGTCTGCGTGAGGCGGTGTATCGAGAGTGATCGAGAGGAGGTAGGCATGCGACCGTTGAGCAAGGTGGCGCCGGGATGGTGGGATTACACGACGTTGGATCGCGAGATCCTCGATGAGGCGGCGCGACTGACGCCTGAGGATCTGTTGGCGTTGAGCCGCCCGGGCTTCCAGGTGGTCTTCTACGACACGCTGGAGGAATTCTACCTCGCCGAGGCGCTGGAGTACATCGAGGCCTGGCGCCAGGCGACCGAGGATGTCCCCGCGGGGATCTGTGGGCCGATCGGGCCGACGGAGCAGCTGCCGCTCGTGGCGCGGTTGGTCAACGCGCTGGAGATCGACCTGCGCTATGCGCACTTCTGGGCGATGGACGAGTGGGTTGTGGACGGCAAGGACGTCGGCGTTGAGCATCCGCTGAGCTTTAGGCGGGCCGACATGGCGCTCTGCTTCGACCGGATTCGGCCTGACCTGCGGATGCCCGAGGAGAATCTGCACTTTCCCGCCGTGGACCTGACCAACTACAAGGCGAGTTGGGACGCGGCGCGCTGCGTGGTGATGCAGGGCGGGCAGGGCGAGGTGAAGCACTGGGCCTTCAACGACCCGGTCCGCCGCGAGGGGGCCTATCGAGACGCGCCGCCGACGCCCGCCGAGTACCGGAGCTTGGAGACGCGGGTGGTCGATCTGCACCCGATCACGCTGATCCAGAACGCGCGCACCTCGGGTGGTGGCGTGGTGCAGAACGTGCCCAGCCAGGCGCTGACGGTGGGACCGGCTGAGACGTGGAAAGCGGAGAAGGTCTCGATCTGGCAGGCGGGGACGCACGACAATCCCTTCGGGATGCGGTTGACGACGCTGATGATCGGCAAGCAGTGGCCCGACAGCGCGGTGCCCATGTCGTTGCTCGCCGACCATCCCAACGTCCGGTTCAACTTCTACCGGGGCGGCATCGGCACCTGCGATGCCGAGATGCACTGATGGCTAAGCGCGTCTTTGCCGTCAGCGCCCACCCCGACGATATCGAGTTCTTCATGGCGGGCACCCTGATCCTGCTGGGGCGTGCCGGCTACGAGCTCCACACGATGACGATCGCCAACGGTTCGTGCGGGACGATGCACCACAGTCGCGACGAGATCATCAGGATACGGGCTGCGGAGGCCCAAGCTGCCGCCGAGTCCATCGGTGCCATCCATCACGGGAGTGTGGCCGACGATATGGCGATCTTCTTCGAGCGGGAGCAGCTGGCCAAGGTCGCTGCCGTGATGCGCGAGGTGGCCCCGGAGATCCTGCTGACGCTGTCGCCGAACGACTACATGGAGGATCATCAGAACGCGGCTCGCCTGGCGGCCACGGCGGCCTTCGCCCGCGGGATGCCCAATTACGTCACCGACCCGCCGGTGCCGCACGTGACCCAGGAGGTCACCGTCTACCACGCGCAGCCGCATGGCAATCGCGATCCCTTGGGCGGGTGGGTCATCCCGGATTTCTATGTCGATATCACCGAGGTCCTGCCGCAGAAGCGGGCGATGCTGGCGCACCACCAGAGCCAGAAGATCTGGCTGGACGAGAGCCAGGGGATGGATTCGTATCTTGATATGATGGAGGCGCTCAGTCGCCAGGTGGGGGAGATGTCGGGGCGGTTCGCCTACGCCGAGGGCTGGCGCCGCCGCCTGCACTTTGGCTACTGCGCAGAGGACGCGGACCCGCTCGCGGCGGCGCTGGGGTCGTTGGTGTCGGAAGCGACGTGACTCGCGGATGTGTAGGCGGCGCCACGTCTCCCGCCGGGAGACGGCCCGCCGGGCCGTCTCTACAGGGAAGGTGGTGTGGGATGGACTTTGTGTATGTGCGACGGCTCATGGCGACGCGGGCGGAGCTGCTCGGTCATCTGGTCGCCGATGTCTCGGGCGAGCAGGCGCGGTGGAGGCCCGATCCGGATCGGTGGTCGCTCCTGGAGGTGATCAACCACCTCTACGATGAGGAGCGTGAGGACTTTCGGGAGCATCTCGACCTCATCCTCCACCGGCCCGACGAGCCGTGGTCTTCGATCCGGCCCATGGAATGGGTGACGGAACGAGGCTACAACGAGCGTGACCTGGCGACCTCGCTCGAGGCTTTCCTGGCGGAGCGGCGCGCCTCCCTGGCGTGGCTGGAGGGGCTGAACGACCCGGACTGGGATGCGAACATCCGAGCGCCCTGGGATGCGCCGATCCGCGCGGGGGATATGTTGGCGTCGTGGGTCGTGCACGACCAGTGGCACATGGAGCAGCTCGTGCGGCTGCGCCGGGACTACGCGATCGCGCAGCTCGCGCCCTACGACGTCCGGTACGCTGGGACGTTGTAGCCGCTCGCGTCAGGGCCTTCCGGGTTGCCGGCCCGAGCGGACTCGGGCTTGGGCAACCCGGAGGGTGGTCGAGCGGCGAGTGGTGGTT
>JAXGUU010000317.1:0-4881 GCA_040774145.1 Anaerolineae bacterium | reverse complement strand
GAATCCAGCTCTGGCCCCAGGATCCCAGGCCAACCTGAATGATGGGCATCGGTTTCACGTCGACACCTCCTCCGTGCGGCGATTGGGCTTACCTGCAGCACATCATAGCACGGATAGGTGACCCTGAGTAGTTCGCCCCGCCCCCTCACGAACGCGAGCTCAACGTGCCGGAAGCGCCTCGCATGGACGCTTGCTGACAGACTGTGACCAACGTACAATAACCGACAGTCCTAGGTTGAGCAGATCGCTGACGAATCGAGGAGGTAACGATGACCGATTTACAGATCAGGACCGCCGTCATCACCGGCGAACACGCCTTCGACGTCCCGGCGTTCACCCGCCTCTTCCGGGTGTTGCCGAACGTCAATGCCTTTACCCAGACGCTGGATGACTACGTCGCCGATGCAGGCAAGGTCCGCGATTGGTACGACGTGCTGCTCTTCTACAACTTCCACCAGGCGACGCCCGACAGTGACGACAGGGTCCATACAACGCTATCCCGTCTCGGACAGACGGAACAGGGCATCGTCGTGCTCCATCACGCGCTGATGGCTTTCCGCGGGTGGCCCTTCTGGTCGGACCTGGTCGGCATTGAGGAGCGGGGCTTGGGCTACCACCACGACCAACAGATCGACGTCCGCGTGGAGCTCCCCGAGCATCCCATCACGCGAGGTCTCTCAGATTGGCGCATGGTGGATGAGACCTATACGATCAACGAGCCCGGGCCGGAGTGCCGGATCCTGCTGACGACCGACCACCCTCGGAGTATGCGCAGCCTCGCGTGGGCACGTACCTTCGGCAAGGCCAGGGTCTTCTGCTGCGCACTGGGCCACGACGCTCAAGCGTTCGACAATCCCAACTTCCGCACCTTACTCTCCCGAGGCATCACCTGGGCAGCCGGGCGCCTCTAGAGGAGAACACGATGATCCGCCAAACGAACCAGGGTCTCGTCGCCGAATCCGCCACCACGGTCGTCGAGTTCGAGGGCGCACGGATCGTCACCATTCGTGACGCCCGCACGGGCGAGGCGTTCCTCAACCGCAGCCGAGGCGCCGATGTGCCCGCCTTCGACCTCGTCCACCAGTCCGGCAAGCTCTCACCGCTGGGCGTCCACCCGATGGCAAGCCATGTCCACACGACCCTGCTGACCGACCGCATTGCCGAGATCGTACTCGAGGACTGGGAAGCCGATGTCAGCATCCGTGTGAGCATCGACGAGGCCACGGGCGATATTCTCGCCGAGCCCTCGGCGTGGACGATGCAGGGCGGCATCGCCGGGCTGGGGCTCAACATCCCCGGCATCCGCGACGACCTCGACGTCGTCGGTCCCTTTCAGCAGGGCACACGGTTGCCCCTCGCGCATCCGCAGATGGCCGGCAAGCGCGCCGCCTGGCCCAACACCTGGGAGGCCGGCTTCCTCGTCTTCCAGGGTAAGGACGCCGGTTTCAGTGTCCAGACATGGGATGACCGCCACATCTTCAAAGAGGTGCGCATCGGCCACGAGAAGAGCGCTCAGACCGCGACCTTCGTCACCCAGGCCTACGGCCCGCTGGAGCAGAATCGCTGCGTCGGCAACCTGGCGTGGCGCATCTCGGCGCATCAGGGAGCGTGGACGGTCCCCGTGCTCCGCTATCGCGACTGGGTCTGGAAGGCCTACCGTCTCGATGAGGCGGCGGCGTTGCGACCCGAGTGGCTGGATGAACTCCAGCTTGCCGTATCCTGGTGTCCGTCGGACCCTGAGCTGCTCAATGCCTTAGCCACCCGCGTTGAACCGCACAGGATCTTCCTCCATGTGCCACGTTGGCGTCCCCACAAGTACGACCAGGACTACCCCACCTTTGTGCCCAGCGGTGAGGGCCGAGCCTTTATCGACAAGGCGCGGGCTATGGGGTTCCACATCGCCCCCCACGCGAACGCCTGCCAGATGAACCCCGACCACCCCCTCTTCTTCCAGGCGCGGGACTTCTGCACGCGCAGCCCAACTGACCTCCGCTGGGGCGGCTGGAGCTGGCTCCCGGTCGAGGGCTGGGGCAGCTTTGGCCCACCGCAGTCCTATTCGCAGATGCCGGCGAACAAGGACTGGAACATCCTGGTCAACGTGCACCTCGCCTGGTCGCCGTGGCGGCGGCAGCTCACCCGCCAGGTGGCCGATCTCATACGCGACCTCGGTCTCGACAGCATCTTCGTCGACGTCTCGCAGCTGATCCACAACAGCGACAACGCCATCCTGGAGGGGCTGACCTATGCCGACGGCTCGCTCAAGCTCATCCGCGAGCTCGCCGAGCTTGCACCCGGCTTCTGCGTTGCGGGTGAAGGCCGCAACGAGATCTCGACCCAGTATCTCTCCGTCGTGCAGTTCCATCTCTACAATTTCGCCCACAGCACAGCCATCAACCAGCAGGACGTCAGTTGGGTCGTCGAGGCGACGACGCCCGTCAACGAGCTGCTCTTCAGGGGCCTGAGCCGAGGCATCGGCTACAACTATGGTCGGGGCGAGAATCGCCGCATGATGGTCGACGCGACGCTCAAGCAGGGCACGATCCCGACCCTGATCTTCCAGACTCAAGATCCCGTGAGCGAACTGAAGGGAACCGAGGCTAACCATATTCTAGCTCACATCAAGGAGGCGTGAGTCGCGGATCACCCGCCCGGCCCCGCCCCCCTATTGACCACATCCGATTCCACCCTATACTGCAGCCGTGGAATGCAGGCATGCCAAGGGGGGACAGATATGTTCAAGATCGTGATCACTGCCGGCGAGGTGAAGATAGCCGCTGAGCTCAATGACAGCTCCACCGCCCAGGCGGTGTGGGACGCATTGCCGATCCAGGCCGAGGTCAACGTCTGGGGCGGCGAGATCTACTTCGAGATCCCCGTCAAGATGGCCCAGGCCCCTGAGGCCCGCGCCAAGGTGGACGTCGGAACCCTGGGCTACTGGCCGGTGGGAAACGCCTTCTGCATCTTTTTCGGCCCCACGCCCGCGAGTACGAACGGCACGCCGCGGGCCTACAGCCCGGTCAATATCATCGGCAAGGTGACGGGTGACGTAGCTCCGCTCAGGAGCGTGGCTCAGGGCGCCGCAGTGCGCGTCGCCAAGGCCAAGATCTAGCCCACCTACGAGGACGAGGGGTCCTCGTCCTCCTTGCCGTTCCGCGACACCAACACCATCGTCAGCGAGCTCGGGTCCGCCGTCCCCTCAGTAAAGCTATTGCTGAGCCGAATCGCACCGAAGTTACATGAAAGCTCACACTGCCCGCAGTAGGCACAACGATCGGGATAGTAGATGAGCTGGAAGACGTCCCGACTCTCGCGACGTAGCTCGAGGGCGAAGGCCGGACAGTCACGCACGCAGAGCGAGCAGCCGCGACACTTATCGGCGTCGATCTCGACGCGCCCCCGGAAGCTCTTCGGTAGTTCCAGCGGTCCAAAGGGAAAACTAACCGTACTCGGACCATTGCGCAGGGTCCGCAACACACCCGGCAAGAGATAGAAGAACGAGCGCAGCGCCGATCCCTCCCCGCTCGCCTGAGGCTCCCTAACCCGGCCCGACTCTTCCTGCTCCGCGACGGACTGACGCTCATCTGAGCGTGACATAGACCTATCTCCCTATTCCCAAAATCACCAGAATCTGGAGCAGTCCCAAGGGTGCCAGCACCCGCCACCCCAGATTCGCCAGCTGATCAATGCGCAATCGCGCGTAGAGCACGCTGGAGCCCGACAGCGCGAAGACGATCAACAACGATCTTAACGCAAAACCGACCCCATTCAAGAGTGGATGGCGGAAGCTCTGCCCACCCATGAACGCATTGACCAGCAAGAAGATCCCCACCACCGCCTGCATATTCATCGCCAGATGCCACAGCGCCAGTTTGCGCCCACTGTATTCGGTCAAAGAGCCCGCGACCATCTCCGACTTGGCCTTGGGGATATCCAGCGGATCGCGCTTCAGCTTACCGATCAACCCGACGATCGCCAGCAGAAAACCCAGCGGCTGGACCAGTAGACCCCACCCCGTGGCATCCTGATGCTGGGCGATCTGAGCGATCGACCAGGAGCCCCCCAAGATCGCCGGACCACTCAACGCGATCATGAAGGGGACCTCATAGGAGAAATACTGAAGCAACGAGCGATTGCCACCCAACAGGCTGTAGACCCCTCCGGTCACCCGGCCCGCCAAGAAGTAGCAGAGGGCAGGTAGACTCAAGAGGAAGAGCACAACGATCAGGTCACCCTCAAAGGACAACGCGGCACGCCCAGCGATCGGGACGTAGAGCACCGCCGTCAGGCTTGAGGCCAGGGAGAGCATCGGCAGCCCCGCTGCCAGGATCTCTTTCGTGCCGGCGGGCATCAGATCCTCTTTCGCCAACAGCTTGATCAGATCAGCCAGCGGCTGGAACCAGGGGGGGCCCACGCGCGCCTGGCTGCGGGCGATCGTCAAGCGATCGAACCACTCAAAAGCCCAAGCGCAGACAAACAGAAATAGGAAACCGGGATAGAGGAACCATGCGACCGACGCCGCTCCCACGTCACCGAACGCCATACACTCTCAACCTCCCTCTCACCGATCTGCGCACGCAATACACAGGTCCACCCCCGAAAGCACGACCGACACGTCAGCGACAGCGACGTTGCGCAGTTGCTCCGGCAGGGTGATCAGCGTCGTCAGGGTGGGCGTGCGGATCTTCAGTCGCGCCGGCGACTCGCTGCCGTCGCCGCGTACATAGTAGATCACCTCGCCACGCGGCGCTTCCGTGCGTGTGACAGCTTCGCCCTCCGGCGCCCGCCGCTTGGCTCTTACCGAGACCGGACCGTCGGGGAGGTTCTCGAGAATCTGCCGGCAAAGATGCACGCTTTCCACCGTCTCCAGCACCCGCACGAGGG
>JAXGUU010000316.1:0-4882 GCA_040774145.1 Anaerolineae bacterium | reverse complement strand
ACGTGTCAAGCCCTCCAAATTATTGCGGCGCCATGCTCGCACGGATATCCATCGCACGATCGAGGTCGTCGTTGATGATGGCGCGCCCGAGCTGGTCGCCATAGGCGGTGAGCTCGGGGATGGCGGCTGCACTGTCCATGGCGATAGGGCGTCGCAGGTTGACCTGGAAGCGTCGAAAGTCGAGCTCGTCGAAGAAGGTGTCGACAAGGTGGACCTGCTGATCGGCTGCGGATTCCATAAACGCGCCGAGCAGGGGCGAGAGCCAGTGCCAGGCGCGCCAGCGTTGGACCTTCTGCACGTCGAAGAGATGGGGGTCGCGCCCTGTGCCGAGGCTGATCAAGGTGGTCTCGGCGGGGTCCCAACCGAGGCAGTACTTGATCTCGTAAGCAGCCACGTAACAGGGATTGGCATAGGAGCCGACGCCACCATCGATGTAGCGTCCGTCGACCACGGGGAAGTAGGTCGGCACGGAGCTGGAGGCCAGCACCGCTTTGGTGACGGGCCAAAGCGCGTAGTCGGGTTTCCAGGGCTTGATGAAGCAGGTACGGTTCTGCAGCAGATCGAAGGCAGTGATGACGACGACGATGCGTGGCTGTGAGGCCCAGAGGTCACCCATCCTCAGGGCGCCCAGGTAGGTGGTCAGTGCAGCCTCCAGGGGCTCGCTGGGATAGCGGTAGCGGGCGAGCAGCCACAGACGGCTGCGGAGTGTTTTGCGGAAGACGGTCTCGCCGAGTTGGCAGTATAGCGCGTGCATCTCGGCACCCGTCAGCCCAACGGCAATGCCCGCGGAGATGATCGAGCCCGTGGAGGTGCCCGCAGCCATTTGGAAGATCTCGGGTGCACCCCGACCGAGGTAGTCCTCCAGGATCGCCAGGGCTCGCGTGACCATCACCCCCTTGATCCCCCCACCGTCGATCGCGATGGCCACGTGCTTACGCAGAGGTTTCATACCCGACCTCCTAGAGGTGTCGGGGCGGGCGGATTTGAACCGCCGACCTCACGGACCCAAACCGTGCGCGCTAACCAAGCTGCGCTACGCCCCGAACAACATCACTTATACTCGGATTCGTCGTTTCGTCAAGGCGACCAGGACAGACGTTGCTCCTCCCATCCGGGCAGCGTCGGGCCCAGATCGAGCACGCGTTGGACCTGACGGGTGCTGAGCTCCATCACATAGATGGCCCAGCTGCCGTCGCGATTGCTGACGAAGGCGATCTTGCTGCCGTCGGGCGACCACGCCGGCAGGCCCTCGTCGGACGCTTCGGTGGTGAGCTGCTCTACACCCCCATCGGGGCTGAGGAGGAACAGGTCCCAGTTGCCGGTGACATTGCTCATATAAGCCATGAGGTTGCCCCCCGGTGCCCAACTCACCGCGGTGTCATTGCGGCTACCGGTCAGGCGGCCCCCGGGCTGATCATCGTCGGGATTGTCGAGGGTGATGCCGCAGTTGCCCTGGGCGTCGCAGCCTGTATAGGCCAGCAATCCTCCACGGCCCCAGGCAGGGGCCCAGCCCGAAGCAAGGCGGCGGGGCTCGCCGCTGCCGTCGGTGTTGGCGATCTCGATGTGCCAGGTCCCATCCTCTCCCAGCGTGGCGTAGGCGAGGCGTTGGTTGTCGGGCGAAAGGGTGGGCCACGCATAACGGCCCGGTGGCAGCAGTTGCAGCGGGACCCCCTCCTCCGGGAGCATCATCCGTATGGCTCCGCTGGCGCGGTCGCGGTAGGTGAGACGCCCGGTGCTCCACTCCCACGAAGGCTGATCCGCGCCACCGCTCACGCGGATGATGCGACCGTCCGCATAGAGGGCATAGAGATCGAGGCCCCCACTGGTGCTATTGTAGACCGGGTAGGCCAGCCGCCCCATGGTGAAGCCCTCGATGGGTTGCGGTGTGAGGTGCGGGGTTGTCCCACTCGCCGGGACGGGCGTGGCGATGAGGCAGATCTGGGCCGAGCTCGCGCGGGCCTCCTCGACCGTGGTGCCGGCGAAGAGGCGCAGGGCGCGGGTGTATTGGATCTCGGCAGGACAGTGCTCGCCGCGCTCGGCGAAGTCATCGCCATACTCGATATACGCGCGATAGAGGCGCTGCGGCACGTCACGGAAGTTGGGTGCGCTCGCATAAAGCGCCTCAAAGCGCTCGATACAGAGTTCCCAGTCCACGCCCCAATAGTTGAGCGCGTCGAGATAGCGTGCTGTCAGGTTGCGCTGGGTGGCCAAGTCGGGATTGAGAGGACGCAAGGCGATCGCCTGATCGAGGTAAGAGATGCCGATTTCCAGCAGGTCCTCCTCGAGGTAGGCCTGTCCCGCCTGGTAGAGGCTGTGGAAGAGCATCTCCTCGACTAACTCGCGGTTGTGGTCAGGGTCGAGCGACCGCAGCTGCGTGAGCGTGCGAGCCGCGGCGACCCAATCCTCGCTCTCGTAGGCCGTCTGAGCCTGCGCGAGGAGCTGTTCGGCCAGGGAGTAGGCGGCCTCCAACGTGGGCGTGGGCTGGACTTCGACCCGTGCGCGGGCCTCGATGAGGCCCTGTTCGGCAAGGCTGTGTCCGGGATCCAGCTCGAGGACATAGGCGAACTCAGCAGCGGCGCGTTCTAGGCGACCCTCATTGAGGGCGATGATGCCCGCCTGGTAATGCTCCGCGATCACGGCTTCGCGGTTCGCCTGGCGATCGCGCTCGCCTATGTAGATACCCGAGTAGGCCGCACCTGCCATCGCGCCCACGAAGACGACGATGGCCAGGAGCACGAGGAGGACGGTCCGCCACACGTGCAGATGGCTCGGACGGGCAGCTGTGGCATCCCGGCGACGCTGTCGCCGCCGTCGAGATTTGATGTCGTCCTCCACGAGGGTGGCTCCGCAGTGGGGGCAAACGACCGTCGCTCCACCCAAGGGCTGGCCACACTTTGGGCAGTTCGCCGGCTTTGCGTCGCGCTTCATCGACAGCAACTACTCCCAGTGGAGCTCTTCAAGGGCTAACCCGCCGATGAACTCGCGCAGAATGGAGTTCTCGGGCACCAACGAGGCATCCAGCGGCTCAAACCACTGTAGGAAATTGAGCAGGCGCTTGGCCTCCACCCATTGGCGTGAATGACGGCTCACCTGGAGCAGGAGCGGCACCGTCAGTGGTTTGAGCACGGAGAGCTCGTAGACCAGGGCGGAGTTAAACATAACATCGGCGAATTCCTGATAGGGGAAGATGTACTCTTTCTCGCCCTGCCGCACGCTCTCCCAGCGCTTGAGCGTGTCCATCGCTGTGTAGCCCCGCGTCCGGGCATCGCGCGTGATGCGGCGGATGAGGCGTGTGTCGGTCGTGGGGACACGATTGTGGCGGTCGAGGTTGAGCTGGGTGAGGGCCGAGGCGTAGATGCGGAAGAGGTTCTCCGAGGGCAGCGCGTAGACGAGGCGCGGGTTCAGACCGTGGATACCCTCGACGATCACGACCTGGTCGGGATGGAGCCGGACGAGCGAACCCTGCTCGCGCCGGCCGGTGTAGAAGTTGTACTTCGGAAGTTGGACCTGCTCACCGTCCATCAGTGCGCTCAGGTGCTCGTTGAAGAGGGTGAGGTCCACGGCTTCGAGTGCTTCGAAGTTGTACTCACCTGTCTCATCCTTTGGGGTGTCCTCGCGGTTGACGAAGTAGTTGTCGAGCTCTAGGGCGAAGGGACGGATCCCGTGGGCGAGCAGCTGTACGGAGAGCCGTCGCGAGAAGGTGGTCTTGCCGGAGGAAGAGGGTCCGGCGATGAGGACGAGCCGGGTGCGCTCCTTGTGGTCGGCGATCTGACGCGCGATGTCGGCGATGACCTGTTCGTGCAGCGCCTCGGAGACGAGGATGATCTCGCGGCTGCGGCTGCGGTTGATCACCTGGTTGAGACCGCTGACGCTCTCGGTCCCCAATAGGCGCAGCCAGCCACCGTACTGTCCGAACACGCGTTTGAGCTGCGGATGACGTGCGGGCTCCTGGAGCTTAGTGGGCTCGACGCGCCGGGGATATTGCAGGATGAAGCCCTCGTCCCAGCGCAGCAGGCGAAAGAGCTTGAGATAACCGGTGCTGGGCACCATATAGCCGTGGAAATAGTCGCGGTAGCCGTCGAGGCCGTAGAGGCGCAGGTAGCCCTTGGCGCGGCGATCCCGCCCCTGGAAGATCCCCACCTTATCGAGCTCGCCGCGGGCGTTGAAGACGTCCAGGGCCTGGTCGAGGGGGACTTCTTCCTCGCGCAGGATGGGTAGGTCGGCCTCGACAAGGCGCTGCATTTCGTCGCCGATGAGCTTGAGCTCCGCATCGGAGAAGGGCTCACGGTTGTGCACCTCGCAGTAGTAGCCGCCGAAGGGCAGGGAGTGGTCGACGTAGATCTCGATGTTAGGGAAGAGGCGATAGACGGCGGCGACCAAGAGAAAGGTCAGCGAGCGGCGATAGATGCGCACGCCGTCGGATTGGGAGAGGTCGATCGGCTCGACGGTGCCGTCCCGCTGAATCGGGAAGGTCAGCTCGCGTAGGTCGCCGTCAACGAGGGCCGCGATCAGCGGGATCTCCGGATTGGGATAGGCCACCGAGAAGAAGGTTGCCACCGTGGTGCCGATGGGTCCCTCATAGGTCAGCCCGTCGGGCAACGTGATCTGAACGGTCTCGCGGGGCTCACTCAATCTGACAGCTTGGTCACTCATCTTAGGGTGGGTCCTTACGTTGGTTGGGACTTCGGCGCAAAACAGCGCCAGTATACCGCCTTTGGGGTGATTGTAAAGCATCGGACAGCGGGGTTTCGCAGCAGGTGCGTAGCGCGGTAGAGGAGTAGAACGCTGAGCAGCGGGGTTGGTGAGGGTAGCAGCGGCGGGAGGGGCGGCACAAACGCAGCAGGTGGACGGGTTGCGCGGGACCAGGGCGCGCGCGCGGGGT
>JAXGUU010000315.1:0-4885 GCA_040774145.1 Anaerolineae bacterium | reverse complement strand
CGGCGTTGCTCTGCTTGATCGCCCCCGACAGCTTGCGCAGCGCTTGGCTCATCAAGCGGGCCTGCAAACCCGGATGGGAGTCGCCCATCTCGCCCTCGATCTCGGCGCGCGGCACCAACGCGGCGACGGAGTCCACGACAATCACGTCGACCGCTCCGCTCCGCACCAGCGCCTCCGCGATCTCCAGGGCCTGCTCACCCGTGTCGGGCTGGGAGATGTAGAGACTTTCAACGTCGACACCGCATTGCGCAGCGTAGCGCGGATCCAGCGCGTGCTCCATATCGATGAAGGCCGCGACCCCGCCGGCCCGCTGCACTTCTGCCACGATGTGCTGACAGACCGTCGTCTTGCCGGACCCTTCCGGACCGTAAACCTCGGTGATCCGGCCCCTGGGCACACCCCCCACGCCCAGAGCGATGTCCAAGGCCAACGACCCCGTCGGGACCACCTCAACGTTGAGATGGGTTGCGTCACCCAGCCGCATCAGGGCACCATCGCCAAAGCGCCGCTTGATCTGCGCGACCGTCTGCTCCAGTGCCTTCTCACGCCCACTCGCCATCTTCCACCTCCGTTGGTTACTCTGTCCTATAATAGCACAAAAGTTCTATTCATGCAAGAGGGAATCGGCGAGACTCGCCCACCGCGCCCGGACGTCTCGTTATCTCCGTCCCGACCGCGGTCGGGACGGGGTTCGCCTGACCCCTCCCAGATAGGGCGGCACCTTGATCTCATAGATGGCACAACGGGAGACGTCGGAGAAGCGAATAGCGAGTTTCTGATCGAGCTCGTGAATCGCCTGCACGGTAGTCACGACGGTCGGCAGCTTCGCCACATAGCGGTAATTGATCAACTGAAAAAGCTTCTCCTTGGCCCAGGGGGTCGCGCTCTCCGTGCCCAGGTCATCAAGCACAAGCAAAGGGGTGCGGCGCACCTGCTCAAAACGTCGATCCAGTGAGACATTCGTCTGTGGGTTGAACGCCGCCCGCAGATAGTCCAGGAGGTCCGGCACCACGACCAAGAGCGCCGGATAGCCCCTTCGCACCCGCTCATTGGCGATCGCCGCCGCCATATGGGTCTTGCCCACGCCGTAGGAGCCGGTGAAGACGAGCCATCCCTCGGGCTCGGCTGCATAACCACGCGCCACGTCCAGGATGTTGGAGAGATGCTGGACCTCCTCCTTCTTCAGCTCATGCCTGCGGAGGTCGAAGCTGTCCAGGGTCATATCCGAGTAATAGGGCAACGTGTTCAGATTCGAGACCTCGCGATCGACCCCACCCAGCCGGTAATCCGGGGCCAGGATCGTCACGATCTCGACCAGTTCGGGGTCCGCCAGCCGTGAGCGCAACCGCGGATCGATACGATCCAGCTCTTGATTGGTCGTGATCACGGTCGGTAGGCGCGCCATGTAGCGATGGTTCAGCAGCTGGAACAGCTTCTCGAGCGCCCAGGGCGTCGCGTTCTCGGTCCCCAGATCGTCGAGGATCAGGAGCGGTGCGGACCGCACCTGGTCGAAGCGATCGCCGTAGCCATGGACCGCTCCAGGAGCATACGCGCCGCGCAGATGGTCGAGCAAATCGGGCACGGTGACGAAGAGGGGAACGACGCCGCGGGCGAGGGCCTGATTGGCAATCGCAGCCGCCAGGTGTGTCTTGCCTGAACCGTAGCCTCCCATCAGCAGCAGCCAACCATCGAGATGACGAGCATAGGTGACGGCAACCTGGTACGCCTGGCGTAGGTTCCTCTGGCGCTCGACCGAAAGCCCATGTCCATCGGGAGAGAACGTATCGAAGGTAAAGCGCTCGAGCGTCTCGAGATTGCCGACAAAGCGCAGCGTCTCACTACGCCGCGCCTGGATCTCCTCCATGCGGCACGTACAGGGAAAGAGCTTGCCGAAGTTCGGATGCCCCACGGGCAGGTCCAGGCGGATGTAGCCGATGCCGTGGCAGATCTCGCAGTCGGGGTCACCGACGCCGCTCGCCGCATCCTCCGCGGGCACGTTCAGGCGGGCCTCCTCCTCAGTGCTTGATGAGCCGGTCGTAGGCGTCTTCGAGGTAGCGTCGCGTCTCCGCTTCGCGATCTCGCCTGCCAGTCTCTCGGTCAGGTTGTCGATCGATTCCATCTCTTCCTTCACTCTGCCAATTCTCAAGGATGGCAAGGACATACTTCCAATTGCGCTTATTCAGCCGTACCGCCTCACGGAACGCGTCCTCAATCCACTGCAGCGGATAGGTCCTCTCGGCCTCCATCAACTCCTCGCTCAGCAGTGCCGTCAGCGGACCGATATTCTGTTCATACAACGCGAAAATGTTGGGCCGTTCCACCGCCGCAGCGCGCGCCGGGCTGGCGCCCCGACCCAGGGCCGCGACCGAGGAGCGCCCTTGAGGGCTGTTAGCGAAGTAGCGCACCTCCACCTCGCCCTCGGCCCCCTCCCAATGGGCTGCCAGCAGGATCCCGTGGTCGACAGCCTTGGCCAACGCCGCTTGTAATCGCGACACCATCGCCTGTCCGGGCAGGGCTATGCGCAGGATGGGGTCGCCCAGAAGCTCGTGCTCCGTGATCCAGGGCGCGCCCTCAGAGCGCATGCCTGCCAGGCGCCAGAGGACGTGTAACACAACCTTGACCTCATCGAGGTCCTCAAGATGGGGCAGGAGCTCGGCAAACAGCGATACCGGCAAGGTCACCGTGGGCACAGGGCCCTCGGGAAAACCGGTGAAACGGTACTCGGGTTTTGGGTTCACGTCGATGCTCTCCAGGCCGGTGCAGGTGCGGGTCCTCTATCAGATTCCCAATGCCGGAGGCAGCACCTGATCGGCGGCCCGCCGCGCATAATCCTCGGGGGCCACCTGCGTGTAGACATCGGCAAACTGCGTCAACCGCTTGTTGAAGTAGAGCTGTACGGTCCCGGTCGGGCCACTGCGATGTTTCGCGATCATCACGTCGGCCACGTTAGGGTTCTCGGTGTTCTCGTTGTACAGCTCGTCGCGGTAGATGAACATCACAATATCCGCATCCTGCTCCAGCGACCCGGATTCCCGCAGATCAGAGAGAACGGGGTGCTTGTCCTGGCGCTGCTCGACGGCGCGCGATAGCTGCGAACCGGTCATCAAGGGCACGTCGACCTCGCGCGCCAGGCCCTTGAGCGAACGCGAGATAAACGAGACCTCCTGGACACGATTGTCGGAGCGAATGTCCGAGTCCATCAACTGCAGATAGTCGAGAAAGATGACGTCAAGACCGCGCTCGGACGAGAGCCGGCGGCACTTCGTGCGCAGCTGCAGCACGGTGATCGCCGGCGTGTCATCGATGTAGATCGGAAGCTCCGAGAGATGACCGATCGCCTCGGCAAATGCGGGCCACTCCTCATCCCTGAGTTGCCCCAGGCGCAGGCGTTGGGCATCGATGCCGCTGACCTGCGCGACCAGACGCTGTACCAGCTGTTCCGCCGACATCTCCAAGCTGAAGAACGCTACCACCTTGCGCTGCTCGGCGGCATGGAGGGCAAAGGTCAGCATCAGCGATGTCTTGCCCACACCGGGACGGGCAGCGCAGATCAGCAGATCGGAGCGCTGAAACCCACCCAAGATACGATCCAGATCACGAAAGCCGGAGGGCACCCCCATGATCTCACCGCGATGCGCATAGAGGTTTTCAATGTGATCGTAGTAACGCGGCACGATCTCCTGGATCGGCTGTAGGTCACGCGTCAACCGCTTCTGCGAGACGCCGAAAAGTGCCTTCTCCGAATGATCGACGACGCGATCTACCGGCAGGGACTCGTCATAGGCGAAGCGCGCGATGTCGCTCGCCGCATCCAGGAGGCGGCGGCGCACGGCAGCCTGCTCCACCAACCGCCCATACGACTCCACGCTGATGGCGGAGGGCACCGCGGTGATCAACTGAGAGATGTAGGCATCGCTGCCGGCGGCATCCAAGCGATCCTGCTGCTCCAACTCCGTCGTCAGGGTCAGAAAGTCAATCGGATCGCGACGTTCATGAATGCGTATCATCGCTTCATAGATCCAGCGATGTTTCTGAAGGTAGAAGTCTTCGATCTGCAGGAAAGGGAGCACTCGGTAGATCGCCTCGGGGTCGATCATCAACGCCCCGAGCACAGCCTCTTCCGCCTCGATATTGTTCGGTACCGTCTTGTCAGGTAAGGACATATCCCTCATCTATCTATCGGCCCGTGCGCCGCGCATCTCACGATGGGCCGGGCACCAACGGTCAATCCTCGTTCGGCGTGTCGCCAAAGTCCAGCGAACTGAGAAAGTCACGGAAGACACCGAGGCTCTTTTCGTCCAAGCCCTCCTGCTCGCGGATGTCGCCCTCAGGCACGACACCGGCATCCCGTATGACCGACTCGGCCACATAGATCGGCACCCCGGTACGCACCGCAATGGCGATGGCGTCGCTCGGGCGCGAATCCACCTCGATCTCAGCCTCCCCTGTCGACAAGAGCAACGTCGCATAGAAGGTATTGTCAGCCAGATCGTTGATGTAGATGTAAAGCAGCTCTGCATCAAGTGCATCCAGCACGTTCACCACCAGGTCATGCGTTAGCGGCCTGAGCACATCTATCCCCTTCGCCCCGACCGAGATCGCTTCCGCCTCGCAGGGACCGATCCAGATAGGCAGGTAACGGTCCGAGTCAAGCTCCCTGAGAACGACGATACGATGCGAAGAGACCAAACTGACCTGGATCGTCTCGATCTTGACCTCAATCATGATGTCCTCCCGGGATGGCGACCTAGCAGTGAGGGTGACGGCACGGTGATTATACCCTCCGCCCCCTCAGACAACAAGTCTCCGCTTTAAGTCACGTAAAATGCTACCGAGGTAGTATGGTTCTACCAAATGATAATGCTACCGAGGAGAACCATGGCCG
>JAXGUU010000314.1:0-4887 GCA_040774145.1 Anaerolineae bacterium | reverse complement strand
TACAAGCATGCTGTTGGGACGGTGCCGCGTCCGACGCCCCGGGACGGCGCCCTCGCAGACGAGGGGGCTGCAAGCATACTCTTGGGGAGGTGCCGCGTCGGACGCCCCGGGGCGGGGCTGCAAGCATGCTTAATGGGGCTCCCCGCCCCGTCTCGGGGCGGGCTGGTCTGGCGGCGATGGCTGCGGATCGGAGGTGCCGCCGGGTCTGGGTCAGGCTGACTCGATCCACTTGGTGGGGATGACGTGGTTGGCGGCGCCGATGGGGATGTCGCGGTGGGCCTGGTGCCAGAGGGCCTCCAGATCGCGGCGTGCCTGGTCGCCGGGCACGAGTGCGTCGGTCCGCTGCCAGTCGGTCTGCAGCTGTCGGGTCGCGCTCTCGATCTCGTCGAGGCGCACGCGGATGGCAGCGACCACGGCGGGGTCATCCTCATGGTCGCTGCGGTAGCGCTCCAGGGCCTCCATCCAGCCCTCGAGCCGCTCCAGGGTCGCGTCGAGCTGCGGGCGGAGGGTTGCGTAGGCCTGGGAGCGGGCCTCGACGAGGGCGACGACCGCCTGGTAACGCTGCGTGAGGTCCTTGAGGGCGGTCAGGGCCGGCTTGAGGGCCATGCCCTCCCGGGCCAGGGTGGTTTGCGTCGCTTGGGTCCCGTCGAGCTGGGCTTTGACGCCTGCGGTGTCACAACTCACGGGGGGCCAGAGGCGCGCCGATTGGATCTCAAGGCGCTGCAGGCGACGCAGGGCCGCTTCGGCCTCCTGCTGCGCCGCGCGGCAGCGCAACACGGGTTCGTGCAAGGGCGTGAGGACGGTCTCCTGGAGGGCCGCAGCCGCTTGATCCAGCTGTGCGAGGGTGCGCAGGCGTTCGGCGACCTCGGTCGCGAGCGCCGTGAGGCGCTTGGCCTCTTTCGTCACGCTGCCGCGACCTGTGGCTCCCTGAGGGGGCAGGGCGGCGACCTCCAGTGCCGCGCGCGCCTCGCGCACCGTCGCCTCCTCATCGAGCGGGGCGACGGCCCGCAGCTCCTCGAGATCCGCGGCGAGCGCGGTGTAGGTGGCCTCCAGCTCGCGATGCAGCACGCGGCGCCAATCGTCCAAGGTGTCCAGGCATGCGGCGATCCAGTCGTCGACGGCTTCCGCCTTATCGGCGACCGTGCCGTGGGCGCGATCTTCCAGGACGGCGTCGAGGTCATAGCCGTCGCTCAGGTGGGCGCGCAGCGCCGACCAGTGGTTCTCCTCGTCCGCGAGGCTGGGGGAGAGGACGTTGGCGGCGGCGATCTCCAGCCGGTCCAGCGCGCCATAGGCTGCCTCGAGATCGGCGCGCGTGGCCTCCTCGGCCTCCTGCAGCGTCTGAAGCCGACGGGTGATCGCGTCGAGACGATGTTCAAGGTCCTCCGTATCGCGCAGGATCGCCTGCACCTCGCGCAGGCGGCGGGCCAGCGTGCCGGGCTCGAGGGGATCCTCCGGTCGCTCAGGAATCCAGATGCGACGGCGCTGGGCCAGGGCCTCGGCGTCGGCGAGGAGGGTCGCCACACCCAACCCCTCGGGTGAGCGCCAGTTGTCGGCGTGATAGACGCGGGTGCGCGCGTGGAGATCCTGGGCCCAGGCGAGCCAGGTGGGCTCGGTCGCGTCGGCGGTTGCCTGTGACGCTGCATCCAGGGTCTCGATGAGCCGGCGGCGGTCCTCACGGGCTTCAGCAAGACGGGTGGTGAGGGTGGCGATCTGTTGTTCGACGACCTGGGCGGCGGCGAGATCGGCCTGCAGGGCTTCCATGGTGCGGGGTGGTGCTGAGGCATCGGAGACAGGAAGACGGCGGCGGAGACGGTCGACTTCGGCCTGGAAAGGGACGCGGTCGAGCGGATAGCGACCGGCATCGCCGAGCCGGCGCAGTTGGCGCTCGAGCTCCTCAAGGCGCGTGGTCGCCTCGTGGACGCTCTCTGCCAGGGCCGCGCGTAGCGCTTCCAGTGAGGCGAGGCGCGCGATGAGGCGGTTGGCGTTGTCGGTGACGGTGTCGATCCGCACCACCTGATCGAGGTCGTCGAGGGTGGGCGCGGCATAGCAGGCGGCGAGGTCGCGAGCCTGTGCGCGGGCGGCGGTGAGGGCATCGGCGAGCTCGCGGGTGTCAATCGCGGGATGGGCGGCCTCGAGGCACGCGGTCGCCGAGGCGACCATCTCGTCCATCTCGCGGAGCGCGGAGGGGACGCGTCGAAGGGCTTCGTGCCAGCGTTCTAGAGCGGAGGCGCTCTCGTTGAGCTCGGGCTCGATCTCGGCGAGGGTCTGCCAGGCGCCGGCGATGGCGTGGTGCTCCGCCTGACGGGTGATCCGGCTGTCGGTTCCCTGGAGAAGATAGGCGGGCAGTGCGATGATCCGGCTCTTGTGGCGCTGCAGGATCAAGACGATGGCGTCGAGATGCGCGCCGCAGGCGCCACCGGCTTGCAGGTGCTCAAGGTGGGCGAAGGCGGTGTCGAGTGTTGTCATGAGGTCGCGGGCTCTGCGTGCCGTCACGAGCGGTTGTTCGCGGAGCTCGCGGAGCAGGGTGTCGGCGGCGGTGATGGGGGCGCGGAGGCGGCTGAGCTCGGCGAGGGCCTGGCGGAGGTCAGCGCGCTGGTGGTGGAGGGCACGCAGGCGCGGAAAGGGGCGCCTCTGACCGTGGGAGGAGGGGGACGCCGGGAGACGCCCCACCGGGAGACGCCCCACCGGGAGACGCCCCACCGGGAGACGCCCCACCGGGGCGTCTCTACCTGGGAGGGAGGCGAGGAGGGCGTGGAGGCGCTGGGCAGGGGCGGCGTAGGGGGCGGGGCTGTCGGGCGGGTAATGGGCGGCGTCGGCGCGGAGGCGGGCGAGGTCGGCGGTCGTGCGCTCCGTGGCGTCGTGGAGTTCGGCGGTGAGGCGGTCGGCGTCGTCCTGCCAGCGGCGGAGGAGCCAACGGTGCAGGAACCAGGCAGCAGCCAGGAGGGCTAGGCCGATGATTGCGACTTGTAGCTCGCTTGGCATGTGCGGCTCCTTTAAATCTCTTGACAGGATTTACATGATTCTCATGATTTACAGGATTTCTTTATATTTACTGCTCATCCTGTGAATCCAGTCCATTCGCTGATACACGAATCCAAATCCGGAATTACCTGCTACACTCAGGGGCATGAAAACGTCTGAGTTGACCATCACAAATGAGCGGATTGATGATTTTGTCGTGTTGCTCACCGTTTTGCAGCGGTTGGGCCTGCCCGCGATCTTGGATCGCTATCTGCCCCGCCACGGATTGCAGCAAGGCCTGAGCTGGGGCTGGTTGGGTACGATTTGGTTGGCGCATATCTTGTCCGAAGGCGACCATCGCAAACTTACGGTACGTGATTGGGTACGCCAAGCACACATGGTTCTGGAACGCGTTACCGGATTGGATATCCGGGACACGGATTTCACGGACGACCGCTTGACGTTGCTGTTGCACCACCTGAGTAAGCCGGAAGCCTGGCATGCTATCGAAGCGGCGCTGAGCCAGAACACCGTGCGGGTGTACGATCTGCAGCCTAAGCGCGTGCGGATCGATACCACGACGGTCTCGGGCTATCATAAGGGCAGCGAAGATGGGTTGTTCCAATTCGGGCACAGCAAAGATGACCCGGCGTTGCGGCAAATCAAAGTGATGATGGGGACAGCGGATCCGCTGGGAATGCCGCTGGTGACCGATGTGGTCGCCGGGCAGCGCGCCGATGATCCGCTGTACATCCCGGTGGTCGATCGAGTCGTGGAGATGTTGGATGTGCTGGGCTTGCTGTTTGTGGGTGACTGCAAAATGAGCGCGTTGGCGACGCGGGTGCACATCCACCGCCGCGGTCAGCACTACCTGTGTCCGCTGCCGATGTCGGGCAACTGTGCGAAGTTGCTGGCGACGGGGGTCCAAACGGCGCTGGAGGACGCAGGGGCGCTGCAAGCAGTGTACAGAGAAACCGCGGACGGCGAGCGTGTGTTGATAGCCGAAGGTTACGAGATGGCGCGCACGTTGGTCAGCGAGGGAGAGGAGCCGGTGGCTGAGTGGAGCGAGCGCGTCATCGTGGCCCGTTCGGAGACCTATCGAGACCAGCTTAAGCGTCGCCTGGAACAACGTTTGACCCGTGCGACGGAGAAGCTGCTGGCCTTGACCCCGGAACCCGGACCTGGAAAACGTCAAATCCGGGCGGAAGCGGAGTTGGTAGCGCAGGCGGAAGCGATTTTGCAGGCGCACGATGTGGAGGGCTTGCTCAGCTACACCTTTGAACGCCAGGAAAAACGCGAAACGCGCTTTGTGGGGCGCGGACGCGGCGGAGCGGATCGCCCCACGCGCGAGGTGGTCACGGCACGCTACCAGATCACGAGCGTCAGCCGCGAGACCGCGGCGTTGGACGCGCTGCAGGCGACGTTGGGCTGGCGTATGTACGTGACCAATGCGCCGCCTACAGCGTTGAGTTTGGAAGAGACCGTATTGGTCTATCGCGATGAGTGGGTGATTGAACGCAACTTTCATCGGTTGAAAGGCGCACCTCTGTCGTTGGACCCGCTGTTCGTCAAGCGGGACGACCAGATCGCTGGACTGACGCACTTGCTGAGCTTGGGCGTACGCTTGTTGACCTTGATGGAGTTCGTGGTACGCCGCAAGCTGCAGCAAGGCCAGGAGAAACTGGTCGGGCTGCACGCCGAGAATCCCAAGAAGGGGACCGACAGACCGACTACAGAGCGGCTCTTGAGAGCGTTTCACAACATCACCTTCTCTATCGTGCAGCTTTCGGATCAAGTGACGTATCATGTGACACCGTTAACGCCGTTACAGACGCGCATTTTGGAGTTGCTTGACTTATCGCCTGCCATCTACACAGGGCTGGCGACGAATTGGACATAGTGAAAACCGTTTACGCGAATGGTCAG
>JAXGUU010000313.1:0-4896 GCA_040774145.1 Anaerolineae bacterium | reverse complement strand
CCGCGGGCCGACCATGCCCGTGTCGGGATGCTCGTCGAGGTAGGCGATCAGCGCCTGAAGTGCGCCGGGCCGAACCTCTGCATCTGAGTTGAGCAACAGCACATAGTCCCCGGACGCAGCTGTCAGGCCCTGGTTGTTGCCGCCGGTGAACCCGCGGTTGTCTTGGTTGGCGATCAGGTGCACCTCAGGGAACTCGCGCGCAACCATCTCAGCCGATCCGTCCTGAGATGCATTGTCCACCACGATGACTTCCAGGGGGTCAAGGTGCTCGGCATGACGATAGAGGGAGGAGAGCGCCTGTGCCAGCAGGTCGCGTACATTCCAGCTGACGATCACGACCGACACGGCAGGGACTCTCGTGCTCACGGGCTAGTAGGTGCGCGCAACGGCAAAGCGGGAGATCTCCTCCAGCGCGCGCCGGTGAGGAGAGTCAGGGTACCCGTGAAGCAACTTCGTCGCCGCCGCGGCGCGCTTGCGAGCGTGCGCCATCGCCAACTCGCCCGCGCCGTGCATCTGTAGCTCGTCGAGGAGCGCGCTCATCGCCCCGACGTCCTCCGGGTGATGTAGGGCATGCTGAACGAGGGCTTGGTCGCCGACTGTCTGGGTGTAGAGCAGCACGGGTAACGTCACCAGCCCTTGTTGCAGATCGGATCCGATGGGTTTCCCGAGCTGCTGCGGAGCGCCGAGCAGGTCCAGGACATCATCGGTGATTTGGAAGGCCTCGCCGAGGAGCCTGCCGAATTGCGATGCCTGCTCGGCCTCCAGTGCGGAGGCTCCCGTAAGGATCGGAGCCGACTCCATACAGAGGCTGAACAATGAGGCCGTTTTGGCGAAGATGCGCCTGTAGTAGGTATCCACACTGGGGAGGTTGCCGTTCCTCCCGAACATCTGCTGCAGCTCACCTGTGCAGATGGTCTCCAGTGCCTCGGCGAAACGCTGTACCAACGCAGCGTTGCCGGTCCGCGCGATGAGCTTAGCCGCCAGCGCGAAGACGATGTCGCCGGCGAGAACCGAGGCTGTCGGTGTCCAGCGCGCGTTGATGGTCTCGACGCCGCGTCGCACAGCTGCACGATCAATCAGGTCGTCGTGGATCAGGGTCGCGGTATGCAACAGCTCAACAGATGCGGCGGTGAGTAGCGCGTCCTGGAGATCCGCTCCGTAGAGGCGGGATGAGAGGAGGACCAAGGCGGGTCGCAGGCGCTTGCCTCCGCCAAGGATCAGCTCCTCGACAGGTTCTCTGATAGGATGGGGGATGTCGCGGCATGCGGACACCATCAGGGCCCGTGTCGCATCCAGATCCTCACGCAGTAGCGTTCGGTATTCTAACTCGTTGGGATTCATCCGATGCCCATCTTCTGTCCTGGCTCCGATCATCTGCCGGACCGATTATACCACAGGTGCCCCCTAGGGTAGATCGAACAGCTCCCGGGCGTTGGTCGTGGTCGCAGCGATGAGCTCACCGACCGCTAGGTCGCGGAGCTGAGCGATCCTTGCGGCGAGGTGGATCAGGTAGGCCGGTTCGTTGCGTTGACCGCGATGCGGTACGGGGGTCAGGTACGGACCATCGGTCTCAAGCAACAGGCGATCGAGGGGGACGCGGCGGGCGACCTCCTGAAGGTCGGTGGCCTTTCTAAAGGTGACGGGGCCGTCGATGCCGATGTGGAAACCGAGCGCCACGACCTCAGCCAAGAGCGCGGGGCCACCGGCGTAGGCGTGTAGCGTGCCACAGGCACGTGGATCGCGTGCTTTCCAGCGTCTCAGCGCCTCGAGGACATCCTGATGGGCGTCTCGATCGTGGATGATCACAGGGAGATCTAGATCGGAGGCCAGCGCCAGCTGCCGTAGCAGGGCTGCCCTCTGCGTCTCGGGGTCGGCACATGTCCAGCCACGATCGGCGACGTTGGGCCAGTAATAGTCGAGACCGATCTCGCCGATGGCCACGACGCGATCGCCGGTGGCGAGGGTCGCCAGTTCCTGGAGCGTTGGCGATGTCAGCGTGTGGGCGTCGGTGGGGTGGATGCCTACTGCGGCGTAGAGTGCATAGGCCGACGACGTTGATGCCGCCACCCGAACAGCTGAGCGACTGTCGTCCAGCGTCGTCCCCGGAACGATCGCCCGCGTGACACCGGCAGCAACGGCTCTCTCCATCACCGCAGCTAGATCTCCGGTATAGCGCGGGTGCTGCAGATGGATGTGTGTATCGACGATCGAGCTTGTGTCGCTCATGGATCTGGTGGTCCTCGGTTCTTTCTGACAGGTGCGGATCGGTCGTGATTATACACGCTCTCGCCCAATACCCGACCTCGTCCGAGTGTGGTGGTGGAACTTATGTGTTTCTAATACTGGTGTGTTATAATCGCCGAGATAAGAAATGTTAACCGGTGCGGAACTGTCCAGTCACATTGAGGGTGTCTCGCGTCTGTCGGTTCCGTAAGGAGGAATGAAATGTTACCGTGGTTCAACATGCAGGACCAAAACATCGAGGAGTTGGTACAGCGAATCCCGGATGAGGTGCCGGTCCTGCCTCTCCGAAACACTGTGGCGTTTCCCTACATTGTCATGCCCCTGGCTGTAGGGATTCCGCGTTCGGTGAAATTGATCGAGGAAGCCGACAGCGCCGGACGTATGATCGGTCTGGTGGCGATGACGGATCCTTCGATCGAGGTCCCGGATCCTTCGCAGGTGCACAGCGTAGGCACCGCTGCGATCATCCATCGTATCATGCATGCCGATGACGGCACGCTGACGGTCTTCATCCAGGGATTGGAGCGCTTCCGGGTTGTGGAGTGGACGGCGGAAGAGCCCTATCTGCGTGCCCGCATCGAGATCACGCCTGATGTGATCGAGGAGTCGGTCGTTGAAGAGGCGCTGCGCCGCAATCTGCTCGACATCGCGACGCGGCTGGCGGAGCTGATTCCGCAGTTCCCCGATGAGGCCATTCGCTTCATACAGCAGCTGAATGATTCGCGGTTGCTCGTCTATCTGATCGCCTCGAATATGCGGATCAATATGGAGGAGGCGCAAGAGCTTCTGGAGATCGATCATCTGGCCGGCAAGATGCAGTTCCTGATCCGGGTGCTGACGCGTGAGCTGGAGGTGCGCGAGATCGGACAGCAGATCCAGGAAAAGGCCAAAGAGGAGATCGAGAAGAACCAGCGCGAATACTACCTCCGCCAGCAGATGGATGCCATCCGCAAGGAGTTGGGCGAGGGCGACGACGGCAAACAGGATGTGGCCGAGTATCGCGAGAAGATCGAAGAGGCCGGAATGACCGAGGAGGCCAAGGAGGAGGCGTTGCGCGAGTTGGCGCGACTGGAGAAGATGCCGCCTCAGGCCGCCGAGTACTGGGTGATCAAGACCTATCTCGACTGGTTGATCACCTTGCCCTGGCAGGTGCTGACGGAGGACAAGCTTGAGATTCCGTATGCACGTGAGGTTCTCGACGAGGACCACTACGATCTCGAGGATGTGAAGGAGCGCATCCTGGAGTTCCTGGCGGTGCGCAAGCTGCGTCTGGAGCGGGGGCTCGATCAGGAGGTCGCGGAGGACCTGCAGGGGCGCAAGGTGGAAGGTATGGGCGCGATTCTGGCCCTGGTTGGGCCGCCTGGCGTGGGGAAGACGTCGCTCGGACAGTCGATTGCCCGCTCGTTGGGGCGTGAGTTCACGCGGATGAGCTTGGGTGGCATGCGGGATGAGGCTGAGATTCGGGGCCATCGGCGCACCTACATCGGTGCCATGCCGGGCCGCATCATGCAGGCGATCAAGCGCGTCGGCGTCAAGAATCCGGTCTTCATGCTCGACGAGGTCGACAAGATCGGGTCGGATTGGCGAGGCGATCCCTCGTCGGCGTTGCTGGAGGTGCTTGATCCGCAGCAGAATCACGCCTTCCGGGACCACTATCTCGACGTTGACTTCGATCTGAGCAAGGTGCTTTTCATCTGTACGGCGAACACCACGGCGACGATTCCGGCCCCGCTGCTTGACCGGATGGAGGTCATTCAGATTGATGGCTACACCGAATACGACAAGCTGCATATCGCGCGACGCTACCTCGTCCCGCGGCAGCTCAAGGTGAATGGCTTGCTGGAAGAGGAGGTCTCGTTCACCGACGACGCGCTGCGGGTCGTGATTCGCGACTATACTCGCGAGGCCGGCGTGCGTCAGCTGGAGCGGGGGATCGGCAAGGCGTGTCGCAAGGTAGCCACGCTCATCGCTGAGGACAGCGATGCGGAGCTCCCTATCGAGATCGACGCAGACAGAGTGCGCAAGTACCTGGGTAAGCCGCGCTATCGTTTTGAGGCCGCTCTGCGCACAGAGAAGCCGGGTGTGGCGACGGGGCTGGCGTGGACGCCGACCGGTGGTGAAGTGCTCTTTGTTGAGGCGGCGACGATGCCGGGCTCAGATGAACAGTTCATCCTGACCGGGCAGCTGGGTGACGTGATGAGGGAGTCGGCGCGGATCGGTCTGAGCTATGTCGAGTCCCATCTGGAGGAGCTGGGGCTCGCCAAGGAGAAGGGTTGGGGTAAGGTCCACCTTCATGTCCCGGCGGGCGCAGTGCCTAAAGACGGCCCTTCGGCGGGCATCACGATGGTGACGGCGCTTGTCTCACTTCTCTCGGGAAGACCGGTGGACGCGACGACCGGTATGACCGGTGAGGTGACCCTTCAGGGCCAGGTCCTGCCGATCGGTGGGCTGAAGCTGAAGGTCTTGGCGGCTCATCGGGCCGGGCTAAAGCGAGTCATCGTCCCGCGCCTCAACGAGGTCGACATCGATGAGATCCCGGAGAAAGTGCGTGATGAGATGGAGTTCCTTCTGGTCGACGATGTCGCCGACGTCCTGAAGTACGCGCTGATGCCGGCCGACGAGTCCGAGACGGCGGAGCCTCCCGTCAAGGCT
>JAXGUU010000312.1:0-4901 GCA_040774145.1 Anaerolineae bacterium | reverse complement strand
TTCTCGCCGCCCTACTTCGGCGACGAAACCTCGGTTCTGGATCTGCTGGCCCAGCACAAGATCACGTTAGGGCCCAAGCAGCTCAGTTTCCTGGATGGGCTTCTCTCTCCCCCTGTACCTCTCCCTCCGGGCGAGGGGAGCCGGGAGGATCCCTTCAGCGAGGAGACCCTGGAGCGGATCAAGGGCGACTCCTTCTATGGGCAAACCCATATCAGCCTGCCCGAAATCGGGCAGCGGCTGGAGGAGACGGCGCGCACCATCGGCTCACCCAACGCTATCAAGGCCTTTGTCTTCAGTGGGCTACGCCGCTTCGGCTGCGGCGTGACCCAGAATGCCGATGGCTCCTACCGCCTGAGCGTCACTGCCCCGGCTTTGCAGACGGCGTCGGTCGGACAGGAGATCCCCCGCGCGAGCTTCGATGCGGAGTGGGCCCTGGACGACCCCGATGTGGTGCTGCTCGACGTCGGCCATCCCCTGGTCCGACGGCTGCTTGAGGAGGTGAAGCAGCACGCGCTCACCGGTGGGGAAGAACCGGGTACCTATGGCCGCACTGCTTACCTGGTCACGCCCGATGTTCGGGAGGTGACGGCGCTCTTTCACGTGCTGGCGCGCTATGTCGTCGCCACAACGCCGACGTCGATCATCGAGGAGCTGGTACCAGTAGGGGTGAGCGTCTACAGCCCGCAGCCGTCGGCGCTCGGCTATCCGGAATCGGTCAGGCTGGCGCAGGCCGTCACAACTAGCCGGACCCGAGCGTTGGCGGAGGTGCAGGAAACACTGCGCGACGTCCTAGCGATCCAAGGGCTCGATGGCCTGCTGAGGGATGCGGTCGAGGCGCGACGCCAGACCCTGGTGGCGGAGCGGAAGCGGATACAGCAGGGCGCCATCGAGCGGCCGGGCACGGCACAGTCATCCGGTCGACCTGCTGCATGGCTCGAGGGGATCGCCGACCTGGCACCCGGCAGCCACGATGTGTTGGCCGTCACGGTGCTGTTCCCGGCGTGAGGCCGGCATGGTTTAGCTGAGATGCATATATCGAGGTGTCGATTATACTTTGTATCACGTAAACGTTGTGTGAGGCCTTTTTCGTGACACTAAATATAACTGGCCTGGAGCCGAGAGCGGTGGAGTTCCTATCGACGTTTGCCGCCCAGGGCAAGATGATCTTCACAGTGCAGCAAGCGAGGGCGTTTTGGGGTGAGCCGGCCTACACTACCGATGTACTGAGAAGACTTGAGCGGGGTGGATGGCTCTACCGGTTGGAACGGGGTGTTTACATGGTCGTTCCGCTCGAGGCCGGGCCGGAGCGGGTTTGGTCCGAGAGCGCGCTCGTGATCGCGCCCTATCTGATCCAACCTTCGGCCATCGCTTACTGGTCGGCGCTACACTACTGGCACCTCACCGAGCAGACGCCCCGGACGGTCTTTGTGCAGTCCACAGCGCGCAAACGTGTCCGCGAGAAGGTGATCGCGAGTCAGGTCTTTCGCTTTGTCACCGTGGTCGAAGCCAAGTTCTTTGGCACGATCCGGCGAACGCTGAGTGGTCAGCCCTTCTATGTTACCGATCGTGAGAAGACGCTCGTCGATACCGCGGACCGGCCCGAGCTCAGCGGAGGCGCGGAACAGCTTGCCCAAGCGCTTCAGACAGGGGCAGCCGAGCTCGACTGGGAGCAGCTTGATGACTACCTGCACCGTTGGCCCACGACCGCCCCACTCAAGCGCATCGGGTACTTGCTCGAGGCTCTGGACGTGGATGTCCCCGAGCGAGAGGCCCGCCTGGCGTGCTGGCAGGATGCGCTCGCGCCGGGCATCGTGCTTCTGGAGCCCGAGACCTCAAATAGGGAAGGGTCGATTGTGACCCGCTGGGGACTGCAGATCAACGTCGCCGGGCCATGGTCATCGGGGAGGCGCACGTGATCGGCGAAGCCGAGTTGCGCCGGCAGGCTACGCGCTGGGGCGTCGACCCGATGGTCGTCGATCTCGACTATGGGTTGGGGTGGTTCCTCGCTGCACTCTACGGTGCTAATGGCGAGGTCGACCGCTTGGTGTTCAAGGGTGGCACGTGCCTGCGCAAGGCCTGTTTTGCCGACTATCGTTTTTCGGAGGACCTTGACTTCACGGCAACGCTTCGTCCCGAGCCTAGCTTGCTCCTTGCCTGGGTAGAGCGGGCGGCGCGCTGGTCCACAGACCATGACGGTCCCGACTTTGGAGTGAGCGTATCGCGTGTGGAGACCCTTGAGGATGACTACGGCCAGGAGACCTATCAGGTGCGTCTTTACTACCGCGGCCCGCTGCAGTGGGGCGGAAGCCCAAGGGCGATCCGGCTCGACGTGACCCGCGATGAGGTCCTGGTCCTTCCGCCGGTCGCGCGCAGCCTCATCCACCCCTATTCGGACGCGGATGCCCTCGGTACGCCGGAGATTCCGTGCTACGCCCTTGAGGAAATCCTCGCCGAAAGCTGCGTGCCGTCGGCGGTCAGCGGCGCTTCGCCGTGTCGCGCGACCTCTACGACATCCATCGGCTGGTGCAGGCAGGGGTGTCCCTGGGCGGCCTCAAGCCCGTGCTCGCGACCAAGTTCGCGGCCCGCGGGGTTGACATAGGCGCGCTCAGTGTGTCGCGATTGGAGTCCCGGCGCGCCGATTTCGAGCGCGACTGGGCACGCCGCCTCAGCTATCTCTTCCCCAGCGCGCAGGCCCTCGGATTCGAGGCTGCCTGGCAGACCGTCGTGGATCTCCTGCGGGAGTTAGGCATTGCCTGATCTGCACTCGTCGCACATCTCCGCCTCCGGCGGCCTGTTCAGCGCGGCGTTCATCGAGGCGATCCGCGAAGCCGACGCGCGACTGCCCGGGGGCGAGGGCTTCCTGCCGGGCTATGCATTCCCGCCTCAGGCCACGGCGCTGGCTTTCGACGATCAGGAGGACGAACTGGCCCGCAGCCCCCTCATCGCCCTCAACGAGTACGCACCGGGCAACTTTGTCTACTACCGGGGTGCGCGCTACGAGATCACCCACGCCCGGCCGCGCAGCCGCCGTGCCGGCGAAGGGGTCGCCGGTGGCGTGGGGCGTCCTGAGACCGAGCTCGATATGGAGCCGATGTTGATCTGCCCCGCGTGCGAACGCGCCTATGTGGGACGCGATGAGGCGACGCGTGCGCGTTGCGTGTGCGGCGCCGATCTGTCGACCGTGCACCCTCGGCAGGCCATGGCCCTGGTCGATATGTATGCGCAGCACCGCGCCCGGATCACGGCCGATGAGGAGGAGCGCATGCGGCGCGGCTATGTGCTTACGACGCACTACCGCGCGGGTGGCAAGGCCCAGGCATATGCCGTAACCTCCGCCGGACCTGCTTTCAGGATGACGCTGGAGCACGATGGCGAGGTCTTGCAAGTGAACCAGGGGGCACGGGAGGAGGCCGAGGACCGCGCACAGGGGTTCACGCTCTGCCGCAAGTGCCACGCCTGGCTCACAAGTGAGAATGCTGTGTCCGATCACGTCTACACTACCCAGAAGCAGGGCAAGTGTCCTCGTCGCGGGACCGCTGCTGATTTGGTTTTTGGGCTCTGGCTCACCACCGCGATCCGCAGCGATCTGGCGCTTCTGGACGTGCCGCTGCCCGAAGAGGCTGCTGACCAGTCGGAGGCGTTCTATGTGACGCTAGCGAACACGTTCCTGCGGGCGCTGCTGGTTGCGTTCAACCTGGACGAGCAGGAGCTGGGCAGTTTCCTGGCCCCGTCCCCTGAAGAGGGCGTTCCCTTCCGGGTGGTGCTCTACGAGATGGCAGTGGGCGGCAGCGGTGTGTTGGCTTCGTTGGCGGAGCCGGAAAGGCTTGCCGCGGTAGTGGCTCGGGCCAGGGAATTGCTACACGAGGGCGATCCCGAGGGCGGCTGTGAGAAAGCGTGTTACGCCTGCTTGCTCAGTTTCTTCAATCAGAGGCACCACGACCTGCTTGACCGGATGCTGGTCTTGCCGTGGCTGCAGGCCTTGGGGGACCTAGACGTGACGCCGATCGTTTCCGAGGACCGCTTCGAGGCGCTTTCGGCCCGGTGCGAGTCGCAGCTCGAGCGACAGGTGTTGTCCGCTATCCGCGGGAGAGGTCTTCCGCTGCCGACGGCCGCGCAACAGACGATCCTGGACGACGATGCGCCGCTGGCGATTGCCGACTTCACCTACGATCCGCGCATTGTGATCTTCGTGGATGGTTCGCCGCACCACCGCGACTACGTGCAGACGGCCGATGCGCGCAAGCGGCTGCGGCTCAGGGCGTTGGATTACCGTGTGGTGGTCATCACAGCAGAGCAACCGGATGCCGGTCTTGACGAGCTTGCCGCATGCCTCGGTGGGGTATCATAGCAGGCTACGCAGACGATAGGGCCGTTGCCGTAAAGGGCATCGCGGTATGCATTGCTGCGAGGTTGCTGATTGCTGTACAGGAGGGCACTTTGTCGTATGTGAGCAAGATAGGTCATCTTGACCGATTAGGGATGTCCCCGGAGTGTGCCTGCCGGAGGCGCTTCTCTGGTTGCGCGATCGATCCTGGAAAACGGTGACAACTCATCTCTATCTCGCTCCCGCAGGCGGCGGGAAGACGGCCTACCTGATCGACCTGGCACGGCAGGCCGCGGGGGATCTTGGGCTACGAAGACGTAGCCTTGGGCCACGCGGACGTGACGGTGGGTCACGCGGACGCGGAGCGGGGCCACGCGTGATCGTGCCTACGCGTCTCCAGGTGCGCATGTGGCGCGAGCGGTTGGCGCAGACGGGCGGGGCGCTGGGCGTGACTATCGGCACCTTCGACGACGTCTACCGCGAGGTGCTGCGCGCCTCCGGACGGCGGGTCACCCGCCTGGTCGATGCGGTCCAACTGCGATTGCTACGATCCCTGGTCGGCGAAGCGCCTCTGACC
>JAXGUU010000311.1:0-4921 GCA_040774145.1 Anaerolineae bacterium | reverse complement strand
GTTCCTTCGGGATACCCCTGAAGAAGTTCGCCAGCAAGATCACGTTGAGTACGGGCAGTGCCCCGGGGATGATGAGGGCCCAGAACTTGTCGATCAGGCCGGTCTGGCGGATGACCATGTACCAGGGGATCAGGCCGCCGGAGAAGAGCACGGTGATGAGGAAGAACCAGGCGAAGAAGCCGCGCGCCCGGAACTCGGTGCTCGACCGAGACAGGGGATAGGCGACCAGGATGGTCATGATCATGTTGATCGGGACGCCGACCACGACGCGCAGCAGCGAGATGCCGAAGGAGCGGATGAAGGCCGGGTTGTCCAGCACGAAGCGGTAGGCCTGGGTGGTGAACTCGACGGGCCAAATGGTCACGCGTCCGCCTGCGGCAGCCGAAGCGGACGAGAACGAGAGCGCCAGCGTGTGGACGATGGGGAAGGCGCACAGCAGCGCCAGCACGGCCAGGACGGCCAAGTTCAGCAGGTGCTCGATCAACGGGAGTTTGACGATTCTCGGGTTCATCGTAGCCTCGCCTCCCTAGAAGATCCGATAGTCGGCCCACTTGGCCGCCAGCCTATAGGCGATGCCGATCAGCAGCAGGGAGACCACCGACTTGAAGAGCCCGACGGCGGTGGCGACGCCGTACTGGTAGTTGACGATGCCGATGCGGTAGACCAGCGTGTCGATGATGTCGCCGGTGCGGTAAACGATCGGGCTGTAAAGGTTGAAGATCTGGTCGAACCCCGCGTTCAGGATGTTGCCCAGGCTGAGGGTGGAGAGCATGATGATGGTGCCGGAGATGCCCGGCAGCGTGATGTGGCGGGTCTGCTGCCGGCGGCTCGCGCCATCCACGACGGCAGCTTCATAGAGCGTGGGGTCGATGTCGGTGAGCGCCGCAAGGTAGACGATGGCCCCAAACCCGAACGACTTCCAGACGTCGGTGCCCACCATGGTCCATGGGAAGATCCCGTCATCGCCCAGGAAGTAGATCGGACGCATCCCAATCTGCCTCAGCATCAAGTTGACCACACCTTCGGATGGGGAGAGGATATCCACGAAGATGCCGGCGAGGATGACCCACGAGAGGAAGTGCGGCAGGTAGATGACCGTCTGCACCGTGCGTTTGAAGGCCTGGCTGGTGACGTTGTTGAGCATCAGGGCCACCGCCACCGGCACCACCACGCCGGCGATGGCCTTGAGCCCGGCAATGCGGACGGTGTTCCAGAGCACCTGCAGGATGTTCGGCATGCTCAGGATGAAGGAGAAGTTGCCCAGTCCGACCCAGGGCGAACCGAAGATGCCCCGTCCGGGCAGGACGCGTTGAAACGCCATCACGATGCCGACCATCGGCGCGTAGCCGTAGACCAGCACCAGCACGACCGCCGGCGCCAGCATCACGTAGAGCGGGATCTCCCGCCAGATCTTTCCCTTGGATGACATACGTCAGCTACCGGTTGGCTCCAGCCCAGTGATTTACCTCTTCGACCATGTCCGTTCCCCCCAGCCGGTACCAGTTTGCCACGAATGCGTCGAAGCTATCTAGGGGTTCGCCCATGATGATCTTGGTGAAGACCTCGTCCTGCATCGGCTGGAGCGTGGGCATTGTCTCCGCCATCGTGGGGGTCGGCACGCCGTAGAAACGGTTCAGCTGTCCGCGGTCCTCAGCGATCTGTTCGAGCAGAACGGTGGCCCCATTGGGTCCATTGGTGGCGACCTCTACCCAGGCCTCGAGGATGCCCTGCTCGAAGTAGGCCTGGATGATGCGGTAGCGCCACTGGGCATCGAGGTTGAGGCCGGAGGGGTCCCCCGTTGCCAGCGCCTCGCGCAGTTTGTTGCCGCCATCGACGATGGCGTTGGGTTCCCAGAGCACCACGGGGGTGTATTTGTAGAGGACCACATCGGGTGCCTCGATGTTGCCGAGGAAGGTGTTCCGTAGATCATCGTCCTCGGACTCCAGGATGTTGTCGGTCCAGAAGTTGATCATATGGATCAGCGCTTCGGGGTGCTCATAGCCGTCCCTGACCACGAGGAAGGCCCCAATGGCCGAGCTGTACTGGCTCTTGGCAGGCACCCCATCCACGGAGGGGATGTGGAAGGCCGACCAGAAGGCCTGCGGGTGGTTGGCCTGGCTCTGGTTCAGCGGATGATAGGGGTTCCACCAGACGCCGAACTCCATGCCGCACCTGCTCTGAGCGATGGTCTCGGTGACCTGGTTGATGTCCTTGACGCCGAACTCGGGGTCGATCTGGCCTTGGGCGTACATCGTCTGCAGGGCTTGCAGCGCCGCACGCATCTCCGGCTGCACCGAGCCGTAGACCAACCCGCCCTCCCGTTCATACCAGATGTTGGGGTAGGCATGGTAGCCGTTGAAGAAGCCCTGCAGGCCCGCGATTGCGCCCCAGAGATCCTTCGTCACGCAGAGGCCGACCGTGTCATCCACACCATTGCCGTCGGGGTCCTCTTCCGTGAAGCGGCGGGAGATCTCGAGCACGTCGGCCATCGTGGTCGGTGGGTCGATACCGAGCTGATCCATCCAGTCCTGGCGCACCCAGAGCAGCGGGGCCGATGCCACAGCGGCATCGGTCAGCGGTAGGCCCCACAGCCTGCCGTCGATGGTGCCCGCCTTGAGCGAGACGGGGTCCTGGGTGAGGACGTCCCGCGTCCTCTCCGAGGCCGTTGCCTCATAGACCTCCGTCAGATCGGCGAGCAGGCCGGCCTCCTGGAACAGGTGGAGCTGGGCCGCACTAACTCGGAACATATCGGGGATCTCCCCCGAGTTCACTGAGAGGCCCAGCTTCTGATCATACATCGAGCCGTCGACCACCCACTGGTAGCTGATCCTGATGCCCAGCAGCTGCTCATAAGCGCGCGTCCACACGTTGTTGTGGATGTCGTTGTCGCCCAGGAACTTGATCGTGGCGTCCACATCGATCACGGAGCTCATCTCGATCGGGGGATCGTAACGGGCCGTGGTGACCAGGTCTAGGTCGCCAAAGGGGTCCGCGGTCGGCGTCCCAACCGCCGGAGCCGGTGTTGCCTGGCTAGCGGGTCCGCTGCACGCTACCAGCATTATCGCCAGCAGCCCGAGGGTCGTCCGCCTGGTCCATCGCGTCCTGCGTGTCATGCTGTTCATCTTGATCCTCCTTCTGCGGTGGTGGCAAACCCCACGGCCCCATGATCTGCCGGTTGACGGCTAGAACGCATGCTGATGAGCGCTATAGCGAGGAGGCTCAGACCGGGAAGGATGAAGCGCAGCTTGATCACTTGCGTGCTGATCTGGATCATGCGTCCGACTGCGGGGTCACCCGGCCTGAGCAGGAAGGCAAGTACCGTGACATAGATCGGAAAGAAGGCCGTGCCCAGCACCACGAAGATGGACGCCAGCGACAGCAGGCGGCAGCCACGCGGCACGCGCCTCCCGCTCGCCAGCAGGATGAAGAGGATCGTCATCGGCAGGGCAAAGAGCAGGGTGACCACGGCGCCCGCCAACACACTGCCGGCGCTCATCGTCGGCATGCCGATGACTTGAAAGAGCAGGTGTTCAGCCCGACCGACCAGGATAGGCGCGACGGAGGCTAGCGCCCCGAAGGCAAAGGCGACGCGTACACCACCGGAGGCGCGGGCCGCTGACAGGATGAAGAGAATGAAGAAGAGCAGTCCCGCCACCAGTCCGGCGGTTCCCTCGAAGGCGCTCAATCGGCTGCGGTAGACGCCTGCTGAGATCAGGCCGCGCATCGCCCGGCCGGACAACCAGCTTCCGACCCAAGCGGTGAGCAGACCGTAGGCAACCATCGTTGCCCCCACCAGGATCAGGGGCAGATGGGAAGAACGCATCAACGGACGTGCGGTTGTGTTCGACATAGCTCCTCCTGAGTCCTCATCCTTCGGATGGTGAGACGGACATCTTCGCTAGGAAGGTCAACATCATCGCCAGGACCTGGTCCATCGAGGGCGTCGGCGTGCCGCCCACCGGTTCGAAGCCATGCCCGGCATGTTCCAAGACGATCAGTTCCGAGGGGGCCCCCATGTCGATGAGGGCCTCGTGGAGCAGGTGCGCCTGCTCGACAGGCACCAGCGCGTCTTCCTCACCATGGACGATCATAAAGGGCGGGGCGTCCGGTCGGACGTGGCTAACGGGTCCGGCGCACACCCGCTGGTGGGGTCCGAAGACCCCGTCCAGAAGATCCTCGATGTCGTCGGGATAGGGGCGCGTCAGGTCGGTGGGAGCTGCCATAGGGATGACGGCCTGCACGCGGCTCGACTGGTCGCGGTAAGGGCCGACGTCCCAACCGGTGCTCTCACCGGCAAGGCCTGCCAGCGCGACGAGGTGTCCACCTGCACTGTGACCGACGAGCGCGATGCGCTGCGGGTCGAGGGCGTAGTCTGCGGCATGGGCCCGCAGGTAACGGATGGCGCACTTGACGTCCTCGATCATCGCGGGGAAGCGATAGGCCGGGTAGAGGCGGTAGTCGATCGAGGCGACCAGATAGCCGGCCTCCGAGGGATTGACCGGTAGCGCTGATTTGTCACCCGCGCTCCACGCGCCGCCGTGAACGAAGACGAGCCCGGGCCAGGGTCCCTCAGTTGGGGGATAGTAGAGATCCATCTTCAGAGCTTGATCGTCGATGGTGCAGTAGGTCACGTCGCGCTCTACGGTGCCGAGTTTCGTCGTGTCAAAGCTCATATCAAGCCTCCTGTACGAATAGCCGCTCGAAGTTCGCGTGATAGATGGCCTCCAGCGCTGGGCGCGGCAGTCCCAGGCCCCGGTAGCGCGTCGAGCCGGGCAGGGCGAGCTCGCCCTCCTGCTCCAGAAAGGCGCGGATCAGCTGTGGGATGAAGCGCATTATGCCCATGCCGTCGGCGCCGCGTTCAATAGCACGCGTGTCGGTATCGGTGCCGTAGAGGATACGCTTCTGGTAGGCGAGGAAGAAG
>JAXGUU010000310.1:0-4936 GCA_040774145.1 Anaerolineae bacterium | reverse complement strand
CGCGGAGATGCTGGGGCGTCTGGCAGCGCTGTCGGCCCTCTGGTACGGTGTGCGTGACCTTGACTGGCAGGAGTTGGTCTTGCTCTATGATGCTGAGGACGGTCGCTTCCGACCGTGGGTGTCGGGTTGGACGCCCAACGATCAGACGCCCTTGCCGGGTGTGCTGATCGACGATCCGGAGATCCAGCGCGCTACGGTCCGCTGGCTTGTCGCTTACGCCGACGCTGAACAGACGACGAACCCTCCGGGGATCGGGGCATTGGAGGAGCTCTATGTGGCCTTGGGTGGGGTCCCCGGTGGCCTGCAAGCGCAGCTTGACCGGCATCGGGCTGCTATTCGCGAACGGGTGTCGCCCACGCGAACGCTTCTTGCCGAGATCACGCGAGAGCCTGCCGCCGTCCGCTTGCACCTGCGGGCCGTTCTGCCGTTTCCGGTTGAGGTGCTGGCGCTCGATTTCGGAAGCCGGGGAGCGGTCGAGCTCGATCCTGCCTGGATCGCCGTCGATAGTGATGTCCTTGCGGGGCAGGGGGATGTGATCCTCCCCGCCCGGCTGACGGCCGATCCTGTGGAGGTCGTGCTGAGGATTCCCCTGATCTCTGTGCCTCAGGGTGTCGACATCGGACGTGGGACAACGGTCGTGACCACGCGGCTGTACGGGCAGCAAGAGACCCTACGGGTGCCGGTGGAGCGTGCCGGTGAGTGGGGGGGGGCCGCCCCGTGACGATGATGACGGCATGCGGTGCTGAGGTTGTGACGACGCCGCGTAGGATTGAGGTGAAGCTGCCCATAACGGCGGCACTGCTTGGCGAGGCCGAGGCGTGGGTGCGACTCCATCCGGCCCATTGGCGTCGCTCCTATCGCCCGCGACAGATCAACAATATCTACCTGGATTCGGGCGACTATGCCGGGTTGAACGCCAATCTTGCGGGTGTTCCGGATCGGTCGAAGTTGAGGCTGCGCTGGTACGGGCCCAACCTGCGACGTGTGACCGGGGGGCAGCTGGAACTCAAGTGCAAGCAGGGGACGGTGGGATGGAAACAGATCCTCGCCCTGCCCGGGACCTATGATCTTGCGGAGATGTCGTGGTCGGCGCTGCTCCACGAGCTGGAGGCGATCCTGCGCGCCCGCGCCGTGGATTGGATGACGCTGTATCCGATGCCCGTGCTGATCAACAGCTATCAGCGCGCGTATTATGAGACGCCGGACGGTGAGCTGCGTCTGACCCTGGACTCGCGCCTGCGGGCCTTCGATCAGCGCGCGCGCTCGGTTCCGAATCTGAGCCGCGGCACCCGCATAGCGGAGACAGCGGTGATCGAACTCAAAGGTGGCATCGAGGATGCGCCTCTTCGGCGACTGAGCTCGGCGGTCGCTGCGCTTCCGGTCCGCGCCGACCGGTTCTCCAAGTACGTGAGCAGCGTAATGGCGCTGCCCGATTTCTTCTGAACGGGAGCTTGGGAGAGGGTATGGGTGGGCAGGGCGGACCTTCTCGTCGCGAGCGTGGGGGCGCAGGTGGCGGTGTCCGGCATCTGCTCGGGTGGCTGACGCTGGTCGCGCTGGCATTCGTGGCGGGCCTTGCGATCTCCCGTGTTGAAGGGGACACGGACGGCGCATGGCAGACAGTTAGGTTGCCGGATGGTCAGGTCGCGGCACCCGCGACGCCGACCGCAGTGCCGCCCACACCGGAGGCGCCGCCGACGCCCACGCCGACGTTGCCGGAGGCCGGCGATATCCTCCCCACGTTGTACATCGAGATCGCGCCCCGCGACTTCGCCGAAATCGTGGCGAAGCGCGAAGAGGCGCTCGAGACGTGGATCCTGCAGAGCAGTCGTGACGACTTCGTGCCGGCGACTGTGCGTCTGGGGGATGACGATCCGGTCCGCGTGCGGCTGCGTTTGAAGGGTGACTGGGGCGATCACTTCGCCCATGACAAGTGGTCCTATCGCATCGAGGTGCGGGGGGGCGATGCCCTGATGGGCATGCGCGTTTTCTCACTCCAGGACCCCTCCACGCGCACCTACCTCAACGAGTGGGCGTTCATGGTTAACCTGCGCGATGAAGATGTGTTGAGTGTGGGCTATGACTTCGTCTACGTGGTCCAGAACGGGCAGCCGATGGGCGTCTATGCCGTGGAGGAGGGCTTTGCCAAGGAATTGCTGGAATCTCAGAACCGGCGCGAGAGCGTGATCATCCGCTACAACGAGGATCTCCTCTGGGAGACGTGGGCGGCCCTGGAGAATGACCTGATGGCGCCGCCCGGTCTCAACACGTTCTACCTGATTGATGAGTTCGGCTCGAGTTCGGTCGATGCCGACCCTCTGATGTCGGCGCGGCGAGATGCCGCTGTGGGGAAGCTTCGAAGCTGGTGGGAAGGTGAGTTGTCGACGGGTGAGGTCTTTGACGTTGAGCGCACAGCTCGGTTTTGGGCGCTGGCTGATCTCTGGGGTGCCAAGCACGCCCTCATCTGGCACAACCTGCGCTACTACTTCAACCATATCACGGGGCGCCTGGAGCCGATCGGTTTCGATGCGCAGCCGCTGATCGATGGTCCGCAGACCGGCCTCGACGAGCTTCCGGGGCGCCTGGAGCTGTTGCGCCATGGAGATGCCCGGCTGCAAAGGGCGTACGTGGCAGCCTTGCAGGCCTACACGGATCCGGCGTACCTGGCGGCCCTCGAGGCTCGATATGGGGACGCCTACGAGGCGTATCGACGAGCGCTGTGGCCTGAGTTCGGCGAGGTGCGGACGGCGTGGGGAGGGGGCGCGCTCGATGCCCCGTGGGAGTCCTTGGCGATCCGCGCTGCATCGCTGCGGGAGTGGCTTGAGCCGCTGCAGATGACCTATGCGTACGTGCCTGTGGGCGAGGCCCCCGCGGACGGTGGGGCCACCGCAGACGGTGGGGCCCCCGCGGACGGTGGGGCCCCCGCGGACGGTGGGGCCCCCGCGGCGGGGGAAGCAGCGACCGAACTCTGGCTCGACGTCGGCAATCTGCTGGACCTGCCGGTCCAGGTCGAAGGCGTCCTGGTGGGTGAGATGTGGCTCCCGGCTGATGGAAGCTGGCGCACGCCCGGCTCGGCGCACCTGTTAGTAGCTCCCGCCGAGGCGGGCGATGATCTGGTGCTGCGGGCTCTGATGCCCGACGGTCCGTCCATGGCCTATGCGCGGCTTCGACCCTCCGGGGTGATCCCTGAGAGCGCGGAGCCGCTATCGGTGCAGTTGGTCACACGGATCTGGGGTCACACCGACGTCGTGACCCAACCGGTGATGGCCTCCTACCCGCCTGTCACGGCAGGGGCGCTGCCGCCGGCGCCGGCCCTTGCAGAGGCCCTCGCCTCACATCCCTATCTGGTCGAGGATGCCGATCACGAGGGTATGCTCTTCATCCCGCCGGGGGTGCATGAGATCAGCGGCACCCTGGTATTGCCTGAGGGATATGGCCTGCGGCTCGGGCCGGGAACAACCCTGATCTTCGGCACGGAGGGCTTCTTGCTGTCACGAGGTCCGCTCATCTTCCAGGGCACTGAGGATGAGCCCGTTGTCCTGCAGCCCAGGGATGCGGTCTGGCACGGGGTGGTGGTCCTGAATGCCGGCGCGCCCTCGCACTGGCGGCACGTGACGGTGCGCGATACCACGGCCATCGAGCGCCCGGGCTGGGATCTCACCGGCGCGCTGACCTTTTATGAGAGCCCTATCACTCTGGATCACTGTCGCCTCCTGGGCACGATGGCCGAGGATGCGCTCAACGCGATTCGGACGACCTTCCGCTTTGCCGATACGGAATTTGCACATACCGTCTCCGATGCTTTCGACGGTGACTTCGCCCAAGGGGAGATCACGCGATGCTCGTTTCACCATATCGGCGGTGATGCGATCGACGTCAGCGGTTCGCAGATCACCGTGAGCGACGTGCGCATCTACGCCGTCGATGATAAGGGTCTCTCGATCGGCGAGGGGAGCCATCTGTGGGCTGAGCGGGTGAGTATCGAGGACTGCGACTATGGGGTCGCGAGCAAAGACCTCTCGCATGCCGAGGTCCGCGAGATCACCGTGATACGCCCCCGGGTGGCTGCGCTCGCCGCCTACATCAAGAAGCCCGCCTATGGCGCAGCGAGCATCACGGCGGACGCTATGCACTTCGTGGACGTGCCGGCGGACAAGATCGCACTGGTCCAGACGGGGAGCTGGATTGACCTGGAGGGTGAACGGATCTGGGGCAGTGACATCGATGTTGACGAGCTGTATGGGCCCTAGGTAGGGGGCGTGTTGTCAACCCTCCAGCTCGGGGTAGAATCCCATCAAGGACATCTATGTATCGCGATGAGATCTGGTATCGTAAGCTCGAAGAGGCTGTTCAGGCGCACCGGGACGACCTGACGACCAAACAGTGGGCTACCTATCAGATACCTCATCTCCTGAGGATCGCGGATCGTGTGCGTGGGCACGCCGACGTGTGTGAGACGTGCAGGAGCTATCAGCATACGCTGACCCGCCTGGAAGAGGAGCTTCAGGAGTTGCCGAGCTCTAAGGCGCAGCGTCAGTATCAGGCGGCTCAGCTACGGCAGATGGGCGAGCACTTCGTGGCTGAACATCAACTTGTGCCGCCGAGCTTCTACCTCCGCCGGTGGTTGCGCATCGGCGTCTTTGCCGGATTGGCGGTCGGTCTCGTGGCTGCCCTGGTGACTGAGAACGCGATTCTCGTGCCCGTGGGAACGTTGGTGATTGCAGCTAGCTGCGCGCTCTATGGCTTCACGATGGATCAGAAGGTCGAGCGTGAGCACCGGCGCATCTAGGGCAACGGGCGTCGCGACGTGAGGATGGGTTCTCATCGCGTCCGGCGCTGATCCTCCCGCGGGACGTAAGGTCCGTATGGGTCTGGAAAGTAGGGCGATGGGACAACAGGTCGTTCGTGCGCTAGGCAAGCTGGTGATCAGCCTGCTGCT
>JAXGUU010000309.1:0-4948 GCA_040774145.1 Anaerolineae bacterium | reverse complement strand
GGGTGACAGCCGTACCCCGCCTCGGCTATACTCCGGGTAGATCGTAGCGTTGGGGGCGGCGCAATGGCAGAAGCTGATCAAGTGGGCTGTGAGCATCTTCGAGACACGTCCGGCTACCGGATTGAGGTGCGCGGGAGCCTGACCTCCGAATGGCTGGCGTGGCTCGACGGGGTCGCCGTTGAACCCGCAGGCGACACGACGATCCTGTCGGTGGTGCTCGCCGACCAGGTGGCGTTGCGCGGGTTCCTCTCCCGCCTCTGGGACCTCAACGTCACGGTGGTATCGATGAACCCGATGGGCAGAAGGATAAAAGCAACAAGCAGGAGGAGCGACGATGAATGAACAACCGGCTGTGATGGTCCGCGGTATGACCAAGTCCTACGGTAAGGTCCGCGCGCTTCGCGGGCTCGACCTGGAGGTGCGGCGAGGCGAGGTCTTCGGCTTCCTCGGTTCCAACGGCGCCGGGAAGACGACGACGATCCGCTGTCTGCTCGACACGATCCGACCCGACGGTGGGACGGCGCGCGTGCTAGGCCTCGACCCGCAGCGTGAGGCCGTCCAGGTGCACGCGCGCACCGGCTACCTGCCGGGCGAACTGCACCTCGACGACAACATGACAGGCGAGGGCCAGTTGCGCTACTTCAACGCGCTGCGCGGTGGGCGCGCTCCCTGGGCCAGGATCCGGGAGCTGTCTGAGGCACTTGACCTGGACCTCAAGCGGCCCATCAAGAACCTCTCCCGGGGCAACAAGCAGAGGGTCGGCATCATTCAGGCGGTGGTGCACCGCCCGGGGCTTCTGATCCTCGACGAGCCGACGAGCGGCCTCGATCCCCTGATGCAGCGCTTGGTCCTCGATCTCATACGTGAGGCCCAAGGCGATGGGGCCACGGCCTTCTTCAGCTCGCACATCATGAGCGAGGTCGAGGCGGTCGCCGACCGCGTCGGCATCATCCGCGACGGCGTACTGGTGGAGGTCGCGGCACCGGCGGCGCTGAGGGCGCGCGCCCTGCACCGGGTGGTAGTTCGCCTCACCGAACCGGCGCCGGCGTCGGCGCCGGCTGAGGTCGAGGGCGTTCGGCTCATCAGCCAGGACGCAGATAGGGTGATGACACTCGAGGTCCTCAGCGACATGGCGCCCTTCCTTCGGGCGCTCGCGCCCTACCCGGTGCGTGACCTGGAGACGGCGCGCCCGTCGCTTGAGGATGTCTTCCTGGCCTTCTTCGGCGACGCCTCAGACCCCAGCGCGATTACCACGCCGCGGGCTTTCTGCAGTATTACTTCTTCTCGATGGTGCCGGTGGTGGCCGGGATCTTTGCCCTCGGGGCCGGGAGCGGCTTGCTGGCCAAGGATGAGGAGCACGGGCGGCTGGACCTGATCCTGGCTCATCCCGTGGGCCGCACGGCGTTCTTCTTCGGGCGCGTGCTGGCGCTGGCGGTCGGCGCGCCGGCGGTGGTCTTCATCGGGTGGGCCGGGTGCGCGATCCTGCTTCAGGCGTCGGCGATGGGTATCGGCGCCGGGGAGTTGGCGCTCGCCTTTCTGCCGGTCTTTGGGCAGATCTGGATCTACGCCGCGTTGGCGCTGCTGCTCAGCCTGCTGCTGCCCGCACGGCGCTATGCGTCGATGGTGACCGGGATCCTGCTGGCGGCGAGCTACATCCTCTCGTCGCTGGGGCAGCTCAATCCGAGCCTCGAGGCGATCGCGAGCCGGATGGCCAAGATGCGCTCACCATGGATCGATGTATACTTTGGGAAGCGGGAACCTGACGTCCATCTATCGTTGCAGGAGGTTACGATGATCAAAGACCTGATCGCCAAGAGTCGGAGTTACCGGCGGTTCGACCAGAGTGTGCCGGTGCCGATGGAGACGTTGAAGCTGCTGGTGGGGCTGGCGCGGCTCTCGCCGTCGGCATCGAACAAGCAACCGCTCAAGTATAAGCTGGTCAACGACCCCGAGACCAACGCCAAAGTCTTCTCCTGCCTGGCCTGGGCGGGTTATCTGACCGATTGGAAGGGCCCGGCGGAGGGCGAGCGCCCGGCAGCCTATATCATCATCCTGCGAGACAACGAGCTGAGCAGCAACTCGGCGACGGACGAGGGTATCGTCGCCCAGAGCATGATGTTGGGAGCGGTCAACGAGGGTTACGGCGGCTGCATATTGGGCGCGATCAGCCGTCCCAAGCTCCGGGAGCTGCTGGAGATCCCCGAGCGTTACGAGATCCAGCTCGTGCTGGCGCTGGGACAGCCTGCCGAGACGGTCGTGATCGACCCGGTGGGCGAGGAGGGCGACATCAAGTACTGGCGCGATGACCGCGACATCCACCACGTCCCGAAGCGCTCGCTGGACGAGCTCATCCTGGCATAGAAGGGGCACACAGTGGACAGCAAGGCATGGTTCCGGCAGGCCAAGTTTGGGATGATGGTTCACTGGGGACTCTACTCGCTGCCGGCGGGCGAGTGGAAAGGACAGCGCATGCCTTTCATTGGCGAATGGGCTCAGTCTTACTTTCGGATCAGGCACGAGGAGTACGGAGAGCTGGCAGGGGTCTTCAACCCGATCCTGTTCGACGCCGAAGCGTGGGTAGAGCTCGCAGTCGACGCCGGCATGCAGTACCTGGTGGTCACCAGCAAGCATCACGACGGCTTCGCCATGTTTCACTCCAAAGTCGATCCGTACAACATCTGTGACGCCTCTCCGTTCGGTCGAGACGTGATCGGTGAGCTCGCTGAGGCCTGTACCAAGCACGGGCTGAAGCTCGGCCTCTACTACTCTCAGGACCTGGATTGGCACGAGCCCAACGGCGGCGGCTACACGCACGGGCACACGAACTGCGGGGTGATGAGCTGGACCAACGACTGGGATTATCCGGACAATGAGAACAAGGATTACACCCAGTGCTTCGAAAGCAAGATCAAGCCTCAGGTCGAGGAGATCCTGCGCAACTATGGAGAGCTGTGTCTGATCTGGTTTGACACGCCCCTCACGGTCTCGCCGGAGCAGAGCGCCGAACTCTTCCGGATGGTGAAGCGTTACCAGCCCGATTGCCTGGTCAACTCGCGGATCGGGAATGGGATGGGTGACTACCGTTCCTGGGGCGACAACCAGATCCCCGACGAGACCATGGGCGAGGGCCTGTTTGAGACGCCTGCGACACTGAACGACACCTGGGGGTACAAGGTCTTCGATCAGAACTGGAAGAGCTCCGACGAGGTCCTTCGGCTGAAGAACTACCTCAACACCAGAGGGATCAACTACCTACTCAATGTCGGGCCGGACTACCTTGGTCGCATACCGGCGCCATCGGAACAGATTCTCAGGGAGGTGGGCCGGAAGCTGAGAGAGATGGGTTGACCGAGGTCCTCATGCTCAGCTAAGCTGAATGCTGCAAGTGTCATCCTGAGCCGTAGGCGAAGGATGACAGCTCCCAGGAATCAGCTTAACTGAGGACTAGTCGGTCACGGCACTGCAGAGCTGGTCGATTCATCGCCGAGGGATGGGACGCGACAGCTCCGGCGGACGTCGATGCCACGGCTGAGCGAACCCGCGGCGACCGCCCGCCGTTCGGTCGCCCTACGGGGCGGGTGTCCAGCGCTGAACGACGAAGTGGCCCATGCCCCAGCGATCGGCCTCCCAGTGCCCGTGAAGGCGTAGGGGCTCCCACGCGCGCGGTGAGCGGGCGCCTTCCGGGGCCTCGGCCCAGACCCACGTATCGCCGTCCCATAGCCCATAGCCGCCACGGTGCCAGCCGGGCAGGCGTGCACCGGCGACGGTGACGTTGCCGCGCGCCCGGGGTAGCTCGCGCAAGGGGACGCCGCCTGCCGCACGCTCCGCCAGCCATGGGCGCAGCGCGGCGAGGGGGTAGCCCACCAGGTGGCGCTCCCACGCCAGACGCTCGACCCTTGAGGCCTCCGGCGCGTAGCCCGCCGCGAAGTCGAAGGCCATCTGCTGCGCGCTCCCGGCGCGTGCCATCATCTGTGCCTCGGCGAGCATCGCCGGACGGGTGGCGCCCAGCCCATCGAGAGCGCCCGCCTGGACCAGGTGCGTGACCTCCTTCGGCTGGAGGTCCACGCGCAGCAGCAGGTCCCGCAGGTCGGCGAAGGGCCCGGCGCGCCGCGCGCGGAGCAGGCCCGCGATGGCCTGGCGCCGCAGGTCGCGGATGAGCTGCAGGCCCAGCCAGAGGGTGGGGAGGGGCTCGGCTGCTTCGGGGGTGCCCTCGGCCAACCTTGCGAAGGCTCCGGAAACCTTCGCAAGGTGCGGAGACTGTGGCTCCCAACGCAGCACCACACTCGCGAAGCTGTGGTTGACGTGGGGTAACTGCACGTCGATCCCCAGTCGCATGGCCTCGGCCATGTAGATCGCCGGATGGTGGTAGCCGCCGTAGTTGCGCAGCCGGGCGAAGAAGAAGGCGGCAGGGTAGTGGGTCCGCATATAGGCCGAGCGGTAGCTGACGTCGGCGTAGGCGGTGGCGTGGCCCTGGTTGAAGCCGTAGCCTGAGAAGGCCGAGATCTGCGCCCAGAGCTGCTCGGCCTGCGCCGCGGTGAAGCCCGGCCCGCCCTCGCGCCGGCAGCCGGCGACGAAGGCCTCCTGGAGCTCGCGCATCTCGGCGGGCCGCATCTTGCTCATGCCGCGCCGGATGTGGTCGGCCTCCTCCCAGGAGAGGCCGGCGATCTCGGTCGCCACCCGCAGCACCTGCTCCTGGAAGATGAGTACGCCCTTGGTGGACGCGAGGATGGGCTCGAGCGCGGGGTGCTGGTAGTGGGTCGGCGCCTCGCCACGGTAGCGGCGCACGAAGATGTCGGCCTGGCCCCCGGTGGCGGGCCCCGGCTTGAAGAAGGCGTTGGCGACCGCCAGATCGGCGATGGTCCGGGCCTTGAGCTTGCGCAGCGTCCTGCGGGCGCCCACCGAGTCGCACTGGAAGACACCGATGGTGTCGCCCGCCATCAGGGCCTCG
>JAXGUU010000308.1:0-4980 GCA_040774145.1 Anaerolineae bacterium | reverse complement strand
TTGCCTAATCTCTGCCTACCGCTTCCGCCCACTATCTTCTTGTAGCTCGTCGACTCCCAACCGCTTGCTCCTTCTTCATCGCTGTGGCTCCTAGGGGATTCTTGACACACCCAGGCCAGGATATAAGATAAGCGGGCGACTGTCAAACGTCCTAACACCCGATAAGGAGCAGACTATGAAGACCATCGTCACCTTTGGCGAGATCATGCTGCGGCTCGCCCCTCCCAACTTCCTACGCTTTGTGCAGGCCAACAGCTTCGACGTCATCTACGGTGGCGGCGAGGCCAACGTCGCGGTCTCCGTGGCCAACTATGGCCTGCCTGTCGAATACGTCACGCGGCTGCCCAAGAACGACATCGGCGACGCCTGCCTCAACTTCATCCGTCAGTACGGCGTGGGCACGCGCCACATTGTGCGCGGCGGCGACCGCCTCGGCATCTACTTCCTGGAGACGGGGGCCGTCCAGCGCGGCTCCAAGGTCGTCTACGATCGCGCCGGATCGGCGCTGGCGACCATCGAGCCGGGCATGATCGACTGGGACACCGTCTTCGAGGGCGCGGGCTGGTTCCACTGGACCGGCATCACGCCGGCGATCTCTGCAGGTGCCGCCGCCGTCTGCCTCGAGGCCGCCAAGGCCGCCAAGCAGGCCGGCCTGACCGTCTCCTGCGATCTGAACTACCGCAGCAAGCTGTGGAAGTGGGGCAAGAAGCCCGTCGAGGTCATGGAGGAGCTGGTCAGCCACACCGATGTGGCCATCGGTAACGAGGAGGACGCGGACAAGGTCTTCGGCATTCACGCGCCCGAGGTCGACGTGACCAAGGGCAACGTCGAGGCCGACGCCTACGTTTACGTCTGCGAGCAACTCAAGGCGCGCTTCGCCAACCTGCAGACGATCGCCATCACACTGCGCGGCTCGCTCTCCGCCAGCCATAACACCTGGAGCGGGATCCTGTGGCACGACGACGAGGTCTACACCGCCCCCACCTATGACATCACGCACATCGTCGACCGTGTCGGAGGCGGCGACAGCTTTATGGGCGGCCTGATCTACGGCTTGCTGACCTACGAGGACAAGCAGCGGGCCATCGACTTCGCGGTGGCGGCGTCGGCCCTCAAGCACAGCGTCATCGGCGACTTCAATCTGGTCAGCGTTGCCGAGGTCGAGAAGCTGATGGGCGGCGATGCCTCAGGGCGCGTCAGCCGCTAGACCCTTGACCCACCCAACCCACAACCCAACGACGATAGGAGGAAGATGATGGCTCGTTTCGACCGTATGACCGTGCTCACCACGATGATGGATGTGGGGCTGGTGCCCCTCTTCTACCACGATGACGTCGATGTCTGCAAGAAGGTGATTCACGCCCTCGCCGCGGGAGGCGCCCGCGTCGTCGAGTTCACCAATCGCGGCGATCAGGCGATGGAGGTCTTCAAGGAGCTGGTGCCCTATTTCGCCAAGGCCGAACCCCAGGTGATCCTGGGCGTCGGCTCGATCTCGGACGCACCCACGGCGGGGATCGCTATGTCCTACGGCGCCAACTTCGTCGTGGGCCCGATGCTCAACCCCGAGGTCGCCAAGGTCTGCAACCGCCGCAAGATCGCCTATATGCCCGGCTGCGGCACCGTCAGCGAGATCTCAGCCGCCGAAGAGCTCGGTTGCGAGATCTGCAAGGTCTTCCCCGGGACCCAGGTCGGTGGCCCCGGCTTCATCAAGGCGGTCACGGCACCGATGCCCTGGACCCGCTTGATGCCGACGGGCGGCGTCTCGCTGGAGGAGGACAACATCAAGGGCTGGATCAAGGCCGGCGCGGTCTGCGTCGGTATGGGCAGCGCGATGGCGCGCAAGGAATGGCTTGCCGCAGGTGACTACAGCAAGATCACTGAAGCCGCTCGCCAGGCCCTACAGTGGATCCGCGAGGCACGAGGCAAGTAAGTGCGCGATCGCCTGACAACCCACGAACGCTACACACACGTCTACGCTCACGAAGAGCCCGATCGCATCCCGGTCATCGATTCCCCGTGGGGGGCGACGATTGAGCGGTGGCAGCATGAGGGCATGCCCGAGGACGTCAGCTACGTCGACTTCTTCGGCCTCGACAAGATCGCGCACATCGGCGTCGACAACAGCCCACGCTATCCCGTCGAGGTCGTCGAGGAGACCGACGAGTACGTCATCAACACCACCAGTTGGGGGGCGACGCTCAAGAACTGGAAGCACATCGCCTCCACGCCCGAGTTCATCGACTTCAAGATCGACGGGCCCGACGCGTGGGCGGCAGCCAAGGAGCGCATGACGCCCAGCCGCGACCGCATCCCCTGGGAGCGCCTGGCCCGCGACTACGCGACCTGGCGCAGCGAGGGCTACTGGATCGAGGCCGGGCTCTGGTTCGGCTTCGACGTGACCCACTCCTGGACGGTCGGCACCGAGCGGCTCCTGATGGCGCTCCTCACCGATCCCGAGTGGTGCGTCGACATGTTCAACACCTTCCTCGACGTCAACATCGCCCTGCTCGACCGGGTCTGGGACGCCGGCTATACCTTCGACGAGGTGAGCTGGCCCGACGACATGGGCTACAAGCAGAACCAGTTCTTCTCGGTGCGCACCTATCGCAAGCTGCTCAAGCCGGTCCACCAGCGCGCCGTCGAATGGGCACACGCCAAAGGCGTCAAGGTCCGCCTGCACTCCTGCGGCGATGTGCGGCCCTTCGTGCCGGAGTTGGTGGAGATCGGGATAGATGCGCTGAATCCGCTGGAGGTGAAGGCGGGGATGGATCCCATCGCCCTCAAGCAGGCCTACGGTGACCGCCTCGTGCTCCACGGCGGGATCAACGCCGTGCTGTGGGACGACAAGGAAGCCATCGAGGCCGAGATGCGCCGGGTCATCCCGGTGCTCAAGGAGAGCGGCGGCTACATCTTCTCCTCGGACCACTCGGTCCCCTCGGCGGTGAGCCTGGAGAACTTCCGCACCATCGTCGAGCTCGCCAAGGAACTCGGGAGCTACGACTAGCCCGCGCTGCACCTGACCTCTCCACGACAACCACGGCGGGGCGCCCGATCGGGCACCCCGCCGTATGGTCTCCCACGACCAACTCCGCCTAGACCTAGCCCTCGGTGGCCAAGACCTCCGCCGCGATCGCGGCGCCCACGATGCCGGCCTCGTTGCGCAGCTCCGCCGGCACGATCTTGGCGTTGACGCTGAGGATGTCCTGGAACTTCTTCATCTTCTTGCTGGCCCCGCCACCCAGGATGAAGAGATCGGGCCAGAAGAGGGCGTCGAGGCGCCCCAGGTAGCGGTCGAAGCGCAGGGCCCATTCGCGCCACTTGAGGCCATCGCGCTGCCGCGCCGCATCCGAGGCCTGCCACTCCGCATCCTGCCCGTCCATCTCGATGTGGCCCAGCTCGGTATTCGGCACCAGCACGCCGTTCGTGAAGAGCGCCGTACCCAACCCGGTCCCGATGGTGATGATGAAAACAACACCGTTCCGGTCGCGCCCGGCGCCGAAGCGCATCTCCGCGATGCCGGCGACGTCGGCGTCGTTCAGCACGCGGACCGGGCAGCCGGTCGTCTCGGCAAACAGTTCCTCCGCGTGCGTGCCGATCCAGCTCTTGTGCACATTCGCCGCCGTGCGTGCGACGCCATGCTGGATCACCGCCGGAAAGCCGCAACCGATCGGCCCCTTCCAGTCAAAGTTACGAGCCACCTCGGCGACCACCTCGGCGACCTGCTTGGGCCGTGCCCCCTCAGGCGTCGGAATGCGAAAGCGACCGCTAAGGAGCTCTCCCGTCTCCGTATCCACGGGCGCCCCCTTGATGCCGGAGCCCCCGATGTCCACACCTAGAATGATCATCCTCACACCTCCCCGCGGGTGATCGAGCAGGCTCTCAGAGCCACGCCCAGCTTCCCCTATACCTTAGCACGCTTCAGCGCGTCGGCAAACGTCGCGGACCATGAAAAAATCCCCGGGCCGAAGAGCCCGGGGATGATATCTCAGACTGGCAGAGTCGTCAGACTACCAATCGCGGCGACCACCGCCGCCGCCGCCACCACTGCGCCGCTGTCCGCGACCACCGCCGCCACCGCCGCCGCCACTGCGACCCGACTGCTGTCGTGGCTGAGCCTCGTTGACGCGAAGATTGCGGCCCCCGGTCTCCTTCCCATCCAGGGCCTCGATCGCAGCTGAACCCTCCTGCGCGTTGGGCATCTCCACGAAGGCGAACCCGCGAGAGCGCCCCGTGTCCCGATCCGTGATCACATTAACTTCGGAGACCTCCCCGTAGGGCTCAAAGAGCTCGCGCAGTTCTTCCTCGGTTGCCTGGTACGACAAATTCCCGACATAGATTCTCATCTCTCAACGCGTCCTTTCAGACTTCAGAAATTCTTCAGCCGTGACAGTGACGACATACGGCTCCACCCTCATTGTACACGCAAACGCAGTTTTCGCAACCCGAAACTACCTAGACCGGGGAGTTGGCTTCCTGTGAATACGGAGTAGAATCACGATCCCGTGAGGAGGTGATCCGTGACAACCAAGTACATATTCATCACCGGCGGCGTGGTCAGTTCTCTCGGGAAAGGCATCACTGCGGCCTCTTTGGGACACGTCCTGAAGGCCCGGGGCTTGAGCGTCTCTATCCAGAAGCTGGATCCCTATCTGAATGTCGACCCCGGCACCATGGCCCCCTATCAGCACGGGGAGGTCTTTGTGACCGAGGATGGTGCCGAGACCGATCTGGATCTGGGCCACTACGAACGCTTCATCGACGAGAACCTCGGCAAACTCAACAACGTGACCACCGGGCAGGTCTACAGCGAGGTGATCGCCCGAGAGCGACGCGGCGACTTCCTCGGCGGCACGATCCAGGTCGTGCCCCACGTCACCAATGAGATCAAGCGCCGCATCATCATGGCCGCGAGGGAGCTCCACGCGGCCATCGCGATCATCGAGATCGGGGGCACCGTCGGTGACATCGAGGGCCAGCCCT
>JAXGUU010000307.1:0-4994 GCA_040774145.1 Anaerolineae bacterium | reverse complement strand
CGGTCCCGGTGAGGTGCTCGCGCTGGAGGCCCTTGAACGCAAGGTGGAGGCTGCCCCTACCTGGCCTGTGGATCTGCCGATCCTGAGCAAGCTGGGCGTCATGGCTCTCACGATCATCGTCGCGCTGATCACGCAGGTCATCGGCAACTTGCTGGGTTTGTAGCGGGACGACTCATCCATCCCCCCACGTTCCACGTACGGTGGGGATTCCCCTCTGGGGTTACTACACCGCCGTCCCCGATCCCGAGGCCAACGACGGCGGCGTGCGCCCGGATATCGAGATCACGCGCACGTTCGAGGACGTGCTCCAGGGGCGCGACCCCGAGCTCGAGCGCGCCCTGGAGCTTGTCACCGAGCGCTGACGGACTGCCGGGTGCGGCGTCGTGTTGGGCGTGTGCAGCGTCACCATCAGGCGCCCATCGAGGGCGCGGAAGATCATGCCAGGTCCACCGTCCTGTCCGAAGAGCGGGGTCGGAGATTGGCGCCACAGCCCGAGGAGGCGACCGGTCTCAGAGAACGCTGTCCCCATCGCATAGCCCGCTTCAGCATGCCTCACCCCTCACACCGGCAGCGTCGTCGGCCAGGCGAGCCGCACGCCCTGCGCCGTCAGCGCCGCCTGAAAAGCCTCCAGCAGCGCCGGCGTCTCGTGGACCTGGGCCGGCTCCACGCCGCGATCGAGGCAGAAGGCCGCCAGCGCGCCGGCACTCTCGCCGATGTTCCACTCCACCGGGTGCAACCGGTAGCAGCCGTTGGTGATGTGCGTGGTGCCGAGGTTCTTGCACGCCGGCAGCAGGTTGCGCATCCGCACCGGGATCAACGCCCCCAGCGGGATCTGGAAGGGCAGCGAGGAGATGTCGATGTAGTTATCGCCGCCCGTGGAGATGTGCAGGTCGATACGATAGTGACCGATGCCGACGCTATCGGGGAAGGTCTCGGCACGAGCGCCGATCAGTCGGTCATCCAGCGGCACGGTAGGGATGAAGTCGAGTCCGGTCCGCGCCGCGGTGCCGACGTGCTGTTCCAGGATGGTGAAGCGGGCGCGAATGCGGCGCGACTCGCGGATGTAGGGGGCCTGCGCCAGCCCGTCGTTGGTGCCCGTGGCATCACCACGCGGATAGAGCCCGGGATACCCATGCCCACCGGTCGTGTAGTTCGGCGCCGCAGTCTGCAACCAGTAGAGCAACGAGAGGGCCATCGCGCGCGACTCAGCGACGGCGCGGCGCCGCTCCTCGGGGTCGTCGCTCATCAGGTCGGCCTCGATGTAATCGTTCATCGGCCAGTTGACCAGCGTCGCCTCATGCGGCGGGTGAGCGGAGTCCCAATGACGCGCCCCGACGATCTGGCGATAGGCGAAATAGGCCGTGCCGGCGCGGCCCGACTCGGGAATGCGCTCATGGGGAAAGAGACAGTTGTGGCGCGGCTCAAGGGTCCAGGGCTGGCAATCGGTCCAGCTGAGCAGCTTGCCGGACCAGGGCGGGGTCACCGAGGGTACATAGTCGCGCCAGGTCTCATACTGTGCGGGCCGTGCGATCGTGTGGTCGGCCCCGGGCGCCGGGTCATAGCCCATCGCAAAGCACCAGGTGATGGCCTGCACGTTGTCGGGCTGTGCCGGACCCGACACGGCGTGGGGCTCGCCCGTCTCATCCTGGGATTCGGCCCCGACGACGAACTCACAGCCCGTCAGCGGCAGCAGATCGCCCAACTCGGTCGCGTCGAGGACGTAGGGCGCGCTCACCGTGACGTCGGGCTCCCCACGCGACGACCCAAAGGTGACGCTGCGCACCTGATCGCCATCCACGTCGGCGGCGACCGGCTCGACGTAGCGAATCACGCGCAGCAGCCCCTGGGACTCGTAGGGCATCAGCAGCTCGCTCAGCACCGCGTAGGCTACCTTGGGCTCGGTACAAAGGCGCGAGACCCAGCCCGTCCCGGGGTTCAACTCAGGCTCGCGCCGCGCCGCAGCATTTAGCGGGTAGTGCCGTTGGTAATAGGTGCGCACCGCGCGCCGGAACTCGAGGTACGTCGCTGTGCCCCCGTGCGTCTCGATCCAGCGGTTCTCATCCGGCGGTACGGCTTGGCTGGTGAGCTGCCCGCCGATCCACTCGCAGGGCTCGGTCATCACCACCCGCTTGCCCGCACGGCAGGCCGCCAGCGCCGCAGCACAGCCGCCGACACCCGCGCCGACAATCAGGACATCACAGCTCAGCTCGTTTGACACGGTGCACCTCCCATCTCATCACTCTAGATCAGCAACTCGCGGATCAGCTCAACATCGTTCTCATAGAAGACCGTCAGCGTGCCCGCCTCCCGCACATCGTCTCTGAGAAAGACGGCGGTGTCCGGCATCACGATACCGTCCCGCTCCACCAGCACGTGCATCTCGGTGAGCTCCGCCAGGACGTCGCTCGGGATCTCGCTGCGAGGCTTGGGCGCGTGCGCCACATCGGCGACGATGTCGAGCACATCTTCGGTCAGATAACGTGAGATGGCTGCATACGATGCGCCGGAGTAGCTTGCGATGACAGGCTTGAGTCGGGTCATAGCTCTCGACCTCCACTGCCAGTATAGAATAGCCCACGCGGCCTGCCAAGGTCGCATGAACGTGACAACTCCCCCATCGTGGGTACACTTGCCGATAGAGAACTGACCGACGATCCCTGGCCTGCACCAAGGAGAACGCTATGGAAGAGACAACCCTGAACAATCAGACGCTTCCCCTCACCCGCGTCCACACACTGATCATCGGCAGCGGGGCCGCTGGGCTCAACGCCGCCGTGCAACTCCACGCGAATGGCGTTGAGGACCTCCTGATCCTCACCGAGGGGCTGGAGAAGGGCACCTCGATCAACACCGGCAGCGACAAACAGACCTACTACAAGCTCGCGATGTGCGGCGCCGAGACCGATGCGCCCGAGGTGATGGCGGAGACCTACTTCGAGGGCGGCTCGATGCACGGTGACCTGGCCCTGATCGAGGCGAGCCTCTCGGCACGCGCCTTCCTGCACCTGGTCAACCTGGGCGTGCCCTTCCCCCGCGATGCCTATGGGCAGTTCGTCGGTTACAAGACCGACCACGACCCCCGCCAGCGGGCCACCTCCATCGGCCCCTACACCTCGCGAGAGATGTGCCGCGCGCTCATCCGGCGGGTCAGGGCGCTGGACATCCCTATACGCGAGGGGCGCAACGTGGTCGAGTTGCTGACCACGCGGGACGAGTCGTCGGACGAGCTGCGCGCGGTCGGGGCCGTGGCGCTGGACCCGGAGGGCGAGCTGGAGCTCATCATCGCCGAAAACGTGATCTTCGCCGTCGGCGGGCCGGGCGGGCTCTACAGGACCTCGGTCTATCCCGAGGTCCATACCGGCGCAATCGGGCTGGCCCTGATGGCGGGCGCCAAGGCGCAGAGCCTGCCCGAGTCGCAGTATGGCCTGGCCTCGATTGCCTTCCGCTGGAACGTCTCAGGCACCTATATGCAGGTGGTGCCGCGGTTCGTGAGCACCGAAGCCGACGGGATCAGCGATCCGCAAGAATTCCTCACACCCACCTTCGCGACGGCGGGCGAGCGCGACTCGACGGTCTTCCTGAAGGGCTACCAGTGGCCCTTCGACTGGCGCAAGGTGCAGGGGGGCTCCTCGATCGTCGATATCCTGGTCTACATCGAGACCGTCCTCAAAGGTCGCCGCGTCTTCCTCGACTTCCGTAGCAGCCCCGACGGCTTCGCCTTCGAGACGCTGAGCGAGGAGGCGCATACCTACCTGGTGCGCTCCGAGGCACTTCTGCCGACGCCGTTCGCACGCCTGGAGAAGATGAACCCCGGCGCGATTCAGCTCTACCGCGACCACGGCATCGACATCGCGACCGAGATGCTGGAGGTAGCGGTCTGCGCCCAGCACAACAACGGCGGCTTGGCGGGCAACCTCTGGTGGGAAAGCCCCAACGTGAAGCACCTCTTCCCGCTCGGCGAGGTCAATGGCTCCCACGGCATTTACCGGCCCGGCGGTTCCGCGCTCAACTCGGGACAGGTGGCGGGCTTCCGCGCCGCCGAGTATATCGCCAACCGCTACAACGGGTGGACCCTCGACGCCACCTCTGCCGAGCGGGTCGCTGCCGACGCGGCGAGGGCACTACAGGCATGGATGGAGGAGACGAGGGCGAATCCCGGTAGGCCCTGGCAGGAGGAGCGCGCCGAGTTCCAGGCACGGATGTCGCGTGTCGGGGCCCACATCCGCTCGCTGAGCGAGCTCCGCGCCGCTGTCCCTGTGGCCTGGGCCCAGTGGACGCGCGTGAGCACGACGGGCGATCCCACCGATCTCGGTGAAAGCCTGCGCAATCGCCAGCTCTGCTTCGCTCACGCCGTCTATCTGGAGGCGCTGGCCTTTGCACTGGAGAGCGGTACGGGCAGCCGCGGCTCCTCGATCACGCTCGATCCCGACGGGGTCAGCGTCCATCCGCAGCTGGATGAGCGCTGGCGCATCGTGCCGGAGGACGAGCGCTTCCGCGATCAGATCCTGGAGACGATTGCCACGCCCGACGGCATCGTCCGCTCCACGTGGGCGCCACGACGTCCCCTACCGCGGACCGATGCCTGGTTCGAGACCGCCTGGGCCCACTTCCGCGAGGGCCACATCTACGACGTGGAGTATTGACAATTTGTCACTAGAGGACTAGAATCGTGGTGAACTCGTCGGAGGACATCTATCGTGCGAACTTACCTTGATTGCTATCCCTGCTTCCTGCGACAGGCGCTCGACGCAGCGCGATTCGCAGGCGCCAGTGGAGAAGCCCAGGTCCAGGTCATACAGGAGACGCTAGAGCTATTACAGACACTGGATCCGACCAGCACCCCGCCTGAGGTCGGAGAGGTGATCCATCGAGCGGTGCGAGAGCGGGTCGCGCATAGCGACCCCTATCGTGAGGTGAAACGCATCGCGACCGAGGCAGCGCTGCGCCTTCGTCCATGGGTAGGTGTCCAGATCGCGGGCGCGGCTGATCCGTTT
>JAXGUU010000306.1:0-5006 GCA_040774145.1 Anaerolineae bacterium | reverse complement strand
CCGAGTTCGAGGCGGTCGTGGTGGCGCTGTCGCACCTGATCGACCTCTCGGAGACCGAGGCGGTCTGGCAGCTGGCGAGTGTCGTCCTGGACAAGGCGCTCATCACGATGGCGCTGAACAGCTTCCGGGGCGTCGTCGGTACGACGCAGGGCAAGATCGAGGTCACGGGCCTCTACGGCGGGCCGCTGGCGCCGACATCGGGCATCACGCGCCTGATCTGGGGCCAGGGTCTCTACAACCACCACCTGGCTGGGCTCGTCAGCATCGCCTGTATGGAGGACTACAGCCTGCCGCCGCTGATCCCTGAGATGGCCACGATCCCGACGGAGGAGTTGTGGAACCGGGAGAGCCACGTCACTGCTGACGGGGAGACGGTCAACAAGGTGGCGTACCGCACGCCGGACGCGATGTTGGGGTCGGTGCAGGACTACCGGAAGGGTGAGCCGGGGAGGTGGGAGCATCCCTGGCAGGCGACGCTGGGTCCGCGGGCCGTCGTCTACACCAGCCACCCCGCCTCGATGGGACGCGGCGAGGGCCACGCGCCGGGCTTCTGGCTGGGCAACGTGGCGCTGCCGCGCGTCGCGCAGTGGAAGGAGACGCTCTTTGCGCTCTACAAGCTGCCCGACGACGATTGGATGGGCTTCACGCACGCCTACTTCCCCGCCTTTGCCTTCGACGACTATGTGCTGCGCGACAACGACGGGGGACAGACGTGGGCCTTTGCGCGGAGCGGCGACGGCTACTTGGCCCTGACCGCGTCAACGGGGCTCACGTGGATAACGCGGGGTCCGGGCGCCTATCGCGAGCTGCGTGCGTATGGGCAGGAGACGGTGTGGTGCTGCCAGGTGGGGCGCGCCGCCGTCGACGGCGAGTTCGAGACCTTCCAGGCGCAGGTGTTATCGCAGTCGCTGGAGGTGGAGGGGCTGTCGGTGCGGCTGGCGTCGTTCCGCGGCGCGCCGATGGGCTTCGACTGGGAGGGCCCCCTGCTGCGCGACGGCGAGGTGGTGCCGCTCGGGGGCTTCGATCACTACGACAACGCCTACTGCAGGATGGCGCGTGGTGCGAGTGAGATGGAGATCCGTTCGGAGAACTATCTGATGCGGCTGGACTTCGGTCAGGACATCTAGGGTCGGCTGCCGTGGGCAGAGGCCCCGGTGGGGGCGTGCGGCGGGGCGGGGTTCCGCGTCCGCTGGGCCTGCCGCCGGAGACGGGGCGCCGGAGACGTGCCACCGGCACGTCTCTACGACGGTGACGGAGTGGAGGCGAGTGGGGGGCGTGCGGCGGGGCGGGGTTCCGCGTGCGTTGGGGCTGCCGCCGGAGACGGGGCGCCGGAGACGTGCCACCGGCACGTCTCTACCACGACGGTGAGGGAGTGGGGGGTGTTTGTGTCGGCGAGTTGTCCTAAAAGTATAAGTATGTGTCCGAAAAGTAGAAGACGGCAGGACGCAGACGGTGTAGAGTAGAGGTGTTAGGTTGCCGTACCGCAGCGTCTCGCTGCGTTGATGGATGTGTTGGGCCCCCGGCGCCGGCCGGGAACGTAGCTGTGCTCACTCAGATTCTATGTAGGAGGAGGCGATGAAGCTGAAGAAGTTGAAGCGACGCGAGTTCCTGCACCTGACCGCGGGCGCGGCGCTGGGCGCCGCGGCTGTGGCGTGTGGTGCGCCGACCCCCGAGACCAACACGGTCGAGAAGACCGGGGAGGTCGAGAAGATCGTCGAGAAGACGGTCGAGGTCCCCGTCGACAGGGAGGTCGAGGTCATCGTCGAGGTCCCGGAGGGGCGCGCCGAACCGCCGATGCTGGCGGATCGGGTGGCCGCCGGAGAGTTGCCCCCGGTGGATGAGCGCCTGCCGATGACGCCCTTCGTGGTGGGCGGTCGCGAGGCCATCGGAGTGTACGGCGGGGAGATCCGCCAGATCCACTTCGACGTCGTCTGGTCGAACGATACCTATGACTGGTTCTCTGATCGACTGCTGCAGTATTCAGACGGCGACCTGCGCACGCTTGTTCCCAACATGCTCGAGAGCTGGGAGGCCACGGACGACGGCACGACCTTCACGCTGTATATGCGCAAGGGGATGAAGTGGTCCGACGGCATGCCGCTGACCACCGAGGATGTCGATTTCTTCTTCCACGACTGGGCCATGGTCGATGGTCTGGGATGGGGCCCCGGTGCAGCCTTCGCGGGCATCCAGAATCAGTGGGCCGAGATCGAGATCGTCGACGACTACACCTGGCGCGTCAAGTACGATTACCCCTTCGGCATCTTCCCGCACGTCCTCACACGCCACATGGGCGGCTACCCCGGTGAGGGCGCCTTTATGCCCAAGCACTTCCTCAAGGACTACCACATCGACTACGCCGGCGAGGAAGCGCTGAATGCGATGATGGCGGAGTTGGGCCTGGAGACCTGGGAGCAGGTGCTCAACCGCTTTGCAGGTCAGTGGGGCCTGAACATCTGGCAGTTCCCCGAGTACGCCAAGGACTTCCCCACGCTGTCGGCGTGGATCCCGGTGGCCTATCCTCAGGAGGGCCTGATCCTGTTCGAGCGCAACCCCTACTACTGGAAGGTCGACCTGGTCGGCAACCAGCTGCCCTATGTCGATACGCTGCGCTTGGACTACATGGCCGACACCGAGACGATGTTGCTGAAGATGATCGGCAGCGAACTCGACTGGATCGGCATGCACGACGTGACGGTGGCCAAGTACCCGCTCTACAAGGAGAGCGAGGACTCGGCGAACTACATGGTGGGCGACTACCTCTCCTGTATGACCGACCGCTACACGCTCTATCCCCGCCACACGCTGCCGAACGATCCGGTGCTGGAGGAGATCACCAACCACCCCAACTGGGTTCCGGCCCTCTCGGTCGCGATCGATCGCGAGGAGATCAACCAGAGCCTCTTCTATGGCTTGGCCCGGATGGGACAGCTGGCCCCGATGCCCAACTCCAAGTACTACAAGGAGGCCTACGGCACCGCGTGGGCGCAGTACGACCCGGATCTGGCGAACCAGCTGCTGGACGACATGGGGCTCGATCAGCGCGACAGCGCCGGCTTCCGGCTGCGGCCCGATGGCCAGCGCCTGAGCTACTTCATCGAGCACGCCGGCATCCGTGTGGGCGCCTCGGTCCACGAGTTCACGGAGATGGTCACGACCTACTGGCGCGAGATCGGCATCGAAGCGACGACGCGAGAGATCGCCGAGAACCTCTACAACGAGCGCATGACCGCCAACGAGGTGCAGTGCGGCATCTGGCACGCCGATCGCTGCACGGACATGCTGCTGCCGGTGCAGATGCAGTGGTATGTGCCGGTGAACGATGGCGCCCAGGGTGGTGCCTCCATGGCCTGGCAGCAGTGGTACAACGCCGTGGACAAGGAGGCGGAGGGCCTGGTCGAGCCGCCTGAGCACGTCAAGCAGCTCTACGCTTGGGTGGACGAGATGCGCGTGGTGCTCGATGAGAACGAGCGCGTCGCCATCGGACAGAAGATCTTCGATGCGCTGGCCGAGCGACCTCTGGCGATCGGTACGGTGCTCGAGAGTCCCTGCCCGCTGATCATGAACAAGAACCTGCGGAACCTGCCGCGGCCCAAGGTGCCCATCGGTTGGGATACCTACGGCATCAACACCTACCATCCGGCGGCCTTCTACTTCGAGGGTGGCCAAAGGGCGTAACGCCCGGTTAGGATCACCGAGCGGGTTGCCGGCTTCAGGGCCGGCAACCCGGTTTGGAGTTTACCTTCCCGGAAGCCGGTCACGCGGCGTCGCCGACACGACCGGTTTCCGGGAAGGCGATGCTCGACAGCCGGTCAGCACGCTTGTTCGGGGCCCGTTATCGTAGGAGGTGAACCTTTATGCTCGCATACATTATCCAGCGCATCGCGCGCGCCATCCCCCAACTGCTGCTCATCTCGATCCTGGCGTATGTCATCATCCAGTTGCCGCCGGGCGACATCGTGACACAGCAGATCCTCAACCTCGAGGCCTCCGGCGTCACGGTGAGCGAGGTGCAGGCTGCCGCCCTGCGACGCCAGTACGGCCTTGACCGTCCGCAGTGGCAGCGGTATCTCCTGTGGATCGGCAACATCGTGACGCGGTTCGACTTCGGCTATTCCTTCACCTGGCAGAAGCCGGTCGCAGACGTGATCATGGGGCGGATGGGGTATACCTTCGCCATTGCGCTCTTCTCGGCGGTCTTCACGTGGGTGGTCGCGATTCCGATCGGCGTCTACGCCGCGGTGAAGCAGTACTCGGTCGGCGACTACATCATCACCTTCGTCACCTTCGTGGGCTTGGCGGTCCCCCCCTTCTTCCTGGCCCTGGTGATCATGTATGTGGCCCTCACGCAGTTCGGCATCCGCGTGGGGGGGCTCTTCTCGCCGGAGTACATGGTTCAGGGGTGGAGCTGGGGCAAGGTCCTCAACCTGCTGAGCAATATGTGGCTCCCGATCATCCTGCTTGGCATGGGCGGTGTGGCGAGCACGATCCGCACGATGCGGGCGATGATGCTCGACGAGCTGCGCAAGCAGTATGTCACGGTGGCCCGCGCCAAGGGGCTCTCCAGTCTACAGGTGATCCTGCGCTACCCCCTGCGCCTCGCCATCAACCCGATCATCAGCGGCCTGATGTGGCTGCTGCCGTGGCTCTTCTCGGGCGGCATCATCCTCGAGATCGTGCTGAACCTGCCGACCGCCGGACCGGCGCTCTACGCCTCGCTGATGTCGCAGGATATGTACATGGCCGGCGGCTACATTATGATCATCGGGGCGCTGACCGCCATCAGTGCCATCTTTTCTGACATTGTCCTGGCCGTTTCCGACCCGCGCATTCGGTTCGGGGGAGTGGAGGGCGCATGAGTAAAGCATCCGGCCTAAAAGCTTGGTTCGGTCGCCGACGGGCAGCCAAGGTGGACCTCGTCAGGGAGGAGGAGTTCTACCGGGCAGGGCAGTGGCAGCTCGTCTGGTGGAAGTTCAAGCGCCACAAGCTGGCTCAGATCTCGATGG
>JAXGUU010000305.1:0-5034 GCA_040774145.1 Anaerolineae bacterium | reverse complement strand
CCTCGGCGACCAGCCGGTTCAGCGCACGGTTAAGGGCGTTGAGGTTGAGTGAGGCGACGGGTGTCGGCGGGAGGACGACGGTTGTCCTGTTGTCAAAGTCCACGATGCCGAGGCTGTCCTCCGGTCGCATCGCTCGGAAGAGCGCCTGGATGCCGGCCTTGACGCCGTTCAGCTTCGCTCCCATCATCGATCCGCTGGTGTCGACGACGAAGATCATCGTGATCGGTGGGACACGTTCCTCGTCCGGGGCTTGCCAGGGCGTAGTGGCTTTCAGCGCGATCTCCAGGTAGTGGGTGGCGCGACCATCACGTCTCTCCGTCAGCGGGATCTCGGTCAAGCCGTAGTGAAGGGCCAGCGCTTGACCATCGGTGGGGGACGGCACGCGCAACCCACTGAGCGGATCGAAGGGGGCGAAGACCCACGTGACGTCGTCGACCGTCAGGCCGCCGGCGATCAGCGTCTCCAGCCCCGTCGTTGTGGGGTCGGCGAAGTCGTTGTGTCGGCGGATGAAGAGCGCGCTGTGGGGCAGCGGTGCGGTGCGGTCGACCAGCGGCAATGGCGTAGCGGTCGATCCCGGCGCTGCCGTCACCGGAACCTGTGTCGGAGACGGTTCAGGGGTGACCGTCGGGTGGGGTGTAGGGGTGGCAGCCTCTGTTGGTGTGGGCGACGGAGTGAGGCTGGGTCTCAACGTCGGCAAGGGGGCAAGGGTGGGCGTTGCGCTGGGCGTTGGAGAGGGTGTCGACGTCGGAGCTTCCGCCGGTGCCGGTCTGGCGGGCGGCTCCGGCAACGCAAAGAGCGCCAGGACAGCGACGGACAGGACCAACAGGACGAGAAGGAGGATGATGTCCAGAGATCTGCCAAAACGTCGGCCCATAGGATGTGCCTCCTGCGGTAGATGCTATGATCCGATCGATCAGGCCGGCTGAGGCAGCCCCATGCCTCAGCGTGTGGTCAGGCCAACCATCGTGGGTGACAGTGTAGGCAGCCTATGCACCCACTATAGGCGCGATCGGGCCAGATGTCAATGACGCTACGCACGCGGCCTTAGTCTGCGTCTCGACAGGCGGCATCCAGCATGGAGCCGTAGATGGCCGGCGCACCCGGCTCCGGGTCGAGGGTGTAGGCGATGTCGCGCCCGCAACGCGTACAGGAGGCCGTCCATACCGGACGCCCGGCGGTCTTCTTGAAGGAGCTGAGTGTGTGCCCGCCACTCTCCGCTGCTCGCTGGGTCTGCTCGGTCAAACCTACGCGCTCCATATCGCAGAAATCCCCACGGCACGCACCGAGCACACGCGCGACACAGTCCTCACAGGTTGTCATCTGAACCACTCCTTCGCTACTGAAAATGAGAGCTTCGAATGGCCTCACGAAATGCAGCCAGGCTGTTCGGGCTGGAGGCGACCGACCAATTGATGTGGGGCCACTCACGATCCGAGGTGACCTCGAAGAGCAGCGCGGCGCGGACGAGCGGGTACTTGGTCTGAAGCGAACCGAAGGCATCGCGCAACCACTCTGCCTTGTCGCCACCATGTTCAGCGGTTCCCATCTCGACGATCATCACCGGCTTGCCCCACGGTACCGCAGCCAGATACTGTTGCTCGAAGAGGTCATCGAAGGTGCGCCAAGCGGCCCAATCCTCCGTGATGTCCGTGCCGTGGTTCAGGACTGTAGTACCGACCCAGTCGACAACGTCATCGCCGGGGTAGTAGGTCGGTCCCCATTGGTGCAGCCACATACCACTCCAGAAGAACTGAACGTTCCGGGCACCCTCTTCTCGGAAGACGCCGACGATGTGACGGAACGCAGCACGATAGCCCTCGGGGTCGCCCTGCCAGGGATACCACGATCGTTCGCCGGGCTCAGTACTCTGCTCGTGGGCGAAGCGGATGATCAGGGGGCCGCCCAGATCACGCGCGCCGCGGGCCCAAGAGCGGATGTAGTCGTCCTGTGCCCCGCCGGCGATGGCCTGGAGTGTGTAGGCGGGTTGTGTGGCGACAGGGCTTGAAAAGTTTCGTTGCCACGGTTCCCACGTGATCACCGGTGTGAGCCCTGCACGGTGGGCCTCGGCGATTTGCTCGCGAGCAAAGGCGCTATCGCTATCGCCCCAAGCCTGGAACCACAGGACGTACGCCATGCGGCGCTGGACCATCCGTTCGAAAGCATAGATCGACGCGAAGCTGTCGTAGGGTACCGCCTGTGTGTAGATCCCCAGTCCAACCGTGCCCTGTCGATTGAGCTGGCGGGCGGGCCGCGGCAGGGGCGTGCTCGTTGCCGTCGGTGTGGGGCTTGGGGTCTCCGTCGGCGTTGACGTCGCGGTCGGTGTGGGCGTAAGGGTAGGTGTGGCTGTAGGTGTCGGCGTTGGGGTGGCGGACGGGGTCAGGGTGGCCGTCGGCGTGTTCGTCGGGGTCGCCGTGGCGGTTGGGGGCGACGCCGTGTCGGACGGCATGGCCGTTGGCTGAGCCGCAGGCGGACCCTGTGGGCTGCACGCGACAAGGGCGGCGGCGATCATGAACAGGATCACCCACCATCTGTGTCGATGACGAGGCACCGCCCCTGCCCAGGGCGGTGTCCTCGTCGTGTGCCGATCGGTCATCGAACAGCTCCCTGCATGATCAGGGGCAGGTAGATCACGCGGTCATCGTCTGGGACTGGATCTGGAACTGTTACATCGATCGTGATGAGGTTGGACGCGGCGCTACCCAGCGGCGTTGTGACGGTCAGCTCGACCGTGTAGGTGCCCGCGTTGGCATAGGTGTGGGTGGGGTTAGCTTCACTCGATGTAGCTCCGTCGCCAAAAGCCCAGTCGTAGGCGAGCGGGCCTGTTTGGTCCGTGGCGACAACGGTGCTTGTGAACTGGACAGCAAGGGGCCGGTTGCCGGAGCGCGGTGTGGCATCGATCTCCACAGTGGGCACCACGTAGGTACCGTAGGCTGCTGTGAGCGTCTGCGCCGTCGGCTGTCCTACGATCTCCTGCGTGCGCGACCCTCCGTTCGACCAGAAGGCAAAGGGGAGGCCTCCCTGTGTGGCGGGTGCGCCGATGCTGCGGCGCGCGCCGACCATCATGTCGATCGTGAAGGGCGTGGTGTAGGAAACGCCTTCATAGGTAAGCGTGAAGCCGTTGGTCGGCGTGCTCAAGAAGGTGTAGGGAACCGTCCGCGGATGCAGCTCGATGCATGAAGTCGGGTCGAGCAGTTCCGGCAAGTGATCGACGGCGGTCAGGCAGAGGAACATCGTCGTGTTGTCGTTATGCAGAGGGACGATGAAGCTGCCGCTTTCGATGCCGTCGAGGCTGACGAACGGTGAGTGAAGGTGCTCGTTGAAGTACCACTGAGCCCGCCAGCGGAGATTCGCGGCTGCAAGAGGTTGGCCGGTACTTGCGTCAACCGCCTGACCGCTGAAGTTCAAGGGCGTGCCGATCGTGTACTGAGATCCGGCCTGAGGCTGCTGGATGCTCACGACGGGCGGCGCATCCCCAACCACGATCGCGATGCGGTCGCCATTCGACTGCCCCTGGGGCGTGGTGACCGTCAGGATGGCGGTGTAGGTGCCGGCAGCGGTGTAGGTGTGCATAGGGTGGGACTCCGTGGCGCTGTTGCCGTCGCCGAAGGTCCATAGGTAGCTCAGGAGGCCTTCCGTGTCCTCCGTCGAGAGCGTGCTGGTGAACTGAACCGTCAGCGGAACGTCCAGTCCATATCGTGGCGATGCGTCGATGTCCACCGCAGGAGCGCTGGTATGCAGGATCCGGCGGATCTCACTTTCGCCGCCGGGGTCAGGGTTGAGCGCGACGAAGTAGAGGTAGCCGTCGGGGCCTAGCCGCAGTTCCACCGGTCCGCCGAGGGCGGAGATCTCCTCCATAAAGGGGTTGGAGATGGCGCTGCCGCTCTCGTCAAAGGTCAGATAGCTGATGGTGCGCTTGTCATAGTCGGCGATGAAGAGCGCATCCTGAAAGCGGGCCGGGTAGCGCGTGCCCGAGTAGAAGTCACCGGCAACGACGGCGGCGCCGGCGATGTTCTGATAGGCGTAGAGCGGGGCCTCGATGCCGTTGTTCGGCTCCGCATCGTAGAGCGGCCGGCAGTAGGCTGCCGTACCCGCATAGGTATCGTAGAGGGAATGGCGCAGGTTACCGCTGGCGCCGCCCTCATAGCAGGGCCATCCGAAGTTGTAGGCTTCGCCGCCGTAATTGATCTCCTCCCAGGCGTACCAACCGACATCCCCCACCTAGAGGATGGTTTCGGTGGGGTGAAGCGCAACGCGGAAGGGATTGCGAAGGCCCATCGCCCAGACGCGTGAACGGTTGCTGGCCAGGTCCCCATTGTGGAAGGGGTTGTCAGGCAGGCCGAGCCCTGTCTCGGGATGGATGCGCAGGACCTTGCCGCCGAGGCTGTTGGGATCTTGGGAGCGCCCGGCGCGGTAGTCGGGTGTGATGTAAGGCGCACCCTCACCGTTGGTGACCCAAAGCATGCCGTCGTGGCCGAAGACGATCTCGCCGATGCTGTGTGAGGGTCCCTCGGAGGGGAGACAGTCGACAATGGGCGACCCATTCGGGGCGGTACAGGCCGGATCCAGCCCGGCATCACCTCCGGAGTCGGCGGGATCGCCGATGTTCGCGAGGGTGCTGTTCTTGCCCAGGATCACCTCACCGCTGCTGCGATCGGCCGTGTTGAAGTCGGGCTCGTTCGCCGTGACCCGCAGCAGGCGGCTGACGCGGGCGCCATAGCCATCTTGGCCGTCGACTGCTCCCGGCGCGCCGGGTAGATCCGGCGGATCGTAACTGTAGAGCAGGTAGACGTAGGGCGGTGTCGGGAAATCGGGATGGACGGCGATGCCGATCAAGCCGCGGTTCCAGTTGTTGTTGACCTCATCGGAGATGTTGATGAACTCGGTGGTGGTTTCGCCGTCGTAGACCAGCACGAGGCCGCTTTGGTGGGCGATGAACATCCGTCCATCGGGTGCCCAGTCGATAGCGGTCGGCTGGGCCAGGTTGGCGAGCACCCGCTCGGTGGTGAAATCGGAGGTCTGCGGCGAGGGGCGGTT
>JAXGUU010000304.1:0-5045 GCA_040774145.1 Anaerolineae bacterium | reverse complement strand
GGTGGTCTTGCCGCTTCCGGCGACGGCCAGCACACGGGCGTGGCGTCCGGTAGGATGGTGGACAACGGCCAGCTGCTCAGAGGTCAACTTGAGGTGTGACATGATCGTATCTCCTTTGGGTGAATGAAGAGCGTGGAGCCGGTGACCGACCCCACGCTCGTTTTCTCACACGTGAGAAAATGACTGAGGCGTGTGCGCACCTCATTACTCCGCCGACTGCGCCAGCAACCCAAGGAACGAGAGTTGAGCCTGCGGCACAGTCTTGCGCCCACGCCGCCCGGCAGATGCCGCAGTGGGGATCACCTTGCTATCAGTCGGTTGCGCTATCTGCACAGCTACCTCCGACGCAACCGGCACGACATCCTCCGGGGGAGTCTCTGCTGGGAGCGCAGCCCGCTCGATCTCGATCATCGCCTTCGCTACCTGCATCTGGGCTGATACAGCCTCGGCCATCACCTCCTCGACACTCCGGGACTGCGCCTCCTTGTCGAAGACGGCCCGCTGCGCCGCGGCCTTCTGATTGATCAGCTCCCACATCTGCTCCTCAACCGTGTCGGCTGCCAGGACGTAGTGCACGTAGACGTCGCGCGTCTGACCTGGACGGTGGCAGCGATCCTCGGCCTGGAGCGTGGTCTCAGGGCTCCACTCTGTATTGAGGATGAGGATGTGGTTGGCCCCGTTGATCGTCACACCGCGATTGAGCGTGCCTGTGCCAGCCAGAAGGACCGTCTTGTTGCTCTGCTCGAAGGCTCTGGCCACGCCGTTACGCTTCTGGGTAGTGACGCCGTCCATCCCCACGTAGCCGATCCCGTTGCGCTTGAGCTCGCGCTCCAGCACGCTGTAGAGACCGCGGAGGCTGGTGAAGACGATCACCTTCTCGCCCTTGGCCTGGATGTCCCAGATCAAGTTCATCGCCCTGTCGACCTTGCTGGTGCTCGCCTTCTGAGGGAGTACGGCCCCCAGCAGCTTCATCTGGTCGATCACGGCCCTGATCTCCGCGGGGGTGGCCTTGTCGACGTTGAGGCGCGTCCCGAAGGCCCCGGCGTAGTGCGCTGCACCCTCCTCGTTGGGGCAGCTTGAGGCATAGCGTCCCCACCAGAGGGCCATCGAGATCACGCCCATGTTGGGTTCGGCGCGTTCGAGTTCGCGCTTGAGCGTGTCGCGCATCGCCTCCTCGACCCGGCGGTAGATGGCGGCGTGGTCGGTATCGAGCTCAGCCCAGTGGACTTCAACGTGCTTGGGTGGCAGATCCTTGAGGAAGTCCTCCTTGAGCCTGCGGACCGTGAAGGGACTGAGGAGCCGCCACATCCGCCCCAAGTTGCTGACACTGGGGATCAGCTTGCGCTTGCCCGTCTGCAGGCTGGCGGCGAACTCCTTGGTGATGAACTGGTAGGTGCCGAACTGCTCCAGGAAGCGACCGCTGCCCCCGTTGTAAGGAAAGGGCCACAGCGGTGACCCGAAGCCCAGCAGCCAGCCTGCCGACCAGAAGAGGTCGGTGACGTAGCCTTTGAGCCAGGTGCCCGAGAGGACTGCCTTGCCGCGTGCCTTGAGAGCCCGCGTGGTCTCGCCCTTCGAGGATCCTTTGCTCTTAGCGTCCTGCACTTCATCGAGGATCACGCAGGAGAAGAGGCGCTTGATGCGCGGTCCCAGCGGTGCCATATGCCGCGACTTGATGCTCTCCGAATCTGCCGTAGCCGGCTTGAGTGTCCCGGCACTCCAGGCACGGTACCCGCAGGCACGACAGACTCGTGCCCCACCGCCGTTGGAACCGCGTCCCGAGCGCCAGGCAGCTCCACGCGCGCCACACTTGGGACATCCCTTGACGATCTGCGAGCGCTTCACCTTGCATCCAGGCGCACTGCAGGTCGCAGTGTGATTCCCCGCGTGCTCACCCATGAAGTTACCGTCGCGGTCGTAGACCTCGTGGGACCAGGCGTCATAGCAGCCATCCTGGAGGCCCAGCGACTCATATGACGCCACCCAGAACTCGGTCTCCTCAGGCTTGTTGCTCTTCTCAGCCCTAAGACGCGAGATCTCGTGATGCGACAGGGCTTGCGGATGCACCTTGAAGCCCCACTTGGTGAGGTCCTCGATGATGCCGGGTACCACCGAGGCTGGGGTGACGATGAGCACCCGCTTGTACTTTCGCAGGCTAGCCCAGTAGGCGCTCGTCGCTGTCTTGCCGCCGCCCATCTCGTACAAGAGCGCGATGGACTTCTTGGTCGCCATCCTGAGGATGTCCTCACGCTGCACCGGGTAAGGTCGCAGGCCTCCGTTACGGGCCGCCATCTGTTCGATCAGGCGATCCAGCTGCACGGCCCAGGACCGGCGCTCGCACTCAGGCAAGTCATCGACGGTCTTGACCTCGGGTAGCCCGAAGGCCTCGACCATCGCTCCCACTTGCTCGGCGTCCACCTCGCGCACCCGGAAGCGGGTCCCGTCAGGGCTCGTGAAGTGGAAAACCAGGTAGCCCCGATCGACGAACGTGCGCAGGATGACGGCGTCGCGGCCCTTGCCGAAGGACTCCGCCTCACCTGCCTGTTCGGCGTTGCGCTCCCAGCGCACCTGCAGGTCGTAGATCGCGCCGGCCACGACATCAACTGCCTTCGCAGCAGGCAGGGCTCGTGGGATCGTGACATCGGCGCGAGCCGTGATGGGACCATCCTCGTACCACGCCAGGTACTCCATCGGCGCCAGCTCCCGCACGGGGAGCCGGTCACGGCGGTACTGGACGGCCGCCCTGGCGATGCGCTCGCGCTCCATCTCAGGGACACTCACCTGGAAGCCCAGTGCCTGCAGGCGACTCTCCGTCTTCTCAGCTCCGGCGATGAGGATGTTGGGGAGGGTGCCGTAGGCATCGGTGAGGCCGGTGTTGGTGCCCTCGGCCCGGCTGTAGGTCTCCAAGGGAGACTTCCCCAGGAACTCCAGCCACGCCCCGGCCCAGTGATCGTTGGGCTCGAGGCCCCGCCCGGTGACGGCGACTTTGGCGGCGCTGGCATCGACCTTGACGGCCATCTCCAGCTCGGGGATCTCGGGCAGCCTGCGGTCGAAGTTGCGCTTGGGCAAGTAGTAGCAGTCCGTGGACCACGAGTACTGCCTGCCCAGATGCTCGGCATATGCCCCTACCACAGCCTCGGTCAGAGCGGCTGGATTCTCACCCTCGAAGACGCCGGTGAGCGGCACTGGCTTCTTGTTGGTGTTTCGGGGACTGGAGCGATATCCGACCAGGAGCGCCCCATCGACGTCGATGCCGTACTCGGCCTTGTAGGGCGTCGGGAGGGTGAGGTCAGCCACGATCTGGTAGTTGCGCTTCACGAACTGCGCCGCCTGCGGGTTGTTGTCCCAGAAGGTGCCCGACATCAGAGCGATCAGGACCCCGCCCTCGTAGTAGCTGGTCCAGAGGGACCGTGTGGCCAGCTCCAGCACGAGGTGCTGGCTCTCGACACTTGCCTGGGAGGCGAGTTCATAGTCACCCAGCGCATCGGTGACCGGCCACCAGAGCCCGTACGGCGGGTTGATGACGGCGACGTCGAAGCCCTCGGTGGGGATGGCCGGGGCATACTCGCAGATATCACCGCGACGGATGCCCTCCTTGCCCACGGCGCGTCGGGCTACCGGCACCAACCGCTCATCGAGCTCGATTCCCAAAACCTGATGACCACGTTCGGCGAAGGGCGCCAGCAGCCGCGCGCTCCCACAGGTGGGATCGAGCACACGCAAGGGGTAGCCCGAACGCTTGTCGCCGAACCAGGCGATGTCGTAGAGACCTTCGGCGATGCTGACGGCGGCCTCGGCGATCCACCGCGGTGAGAAGTACTGCTGATGGGCTTGACCGAAGCGCGGTCTGAAGACTGCGGCCTGCGCTCCCTTGGTCTGGAACGCGGCTTCGATACCGATAACGGACGGCTCGGGTTGCGAAATGACTTGTGTGGACACTTCAATACCTCCTGGTGAGCAGAATGGGATTTGCGGGTATGGAAACGAAAAGAGGCCGGCTTGCTGACCGGCCTCTCACGTGTGAGAGCTTTTCGTCGACTCACAGCCTGGTGGCCCTGAGCAGCAAAGCCGGGGGACCGCCGCAGAGGTCCTGCACCTGGTCGGCGCACTCCAGTGCCGTCTCAGGGTCGAGCCGGGCGTGGTAGCGTTCCAGGGTCAGGCGGATCAGGGCCTTCGTGGCCGCCTCGGTGGGGGCGACGAAGGCGTAGTAAGGGGCCGAGGCCTTGAGCCGCGGCCAGTAAGGGGCGTCGGTGGGGGCGTTGTCACCCTGGATCAGGTGGTAGCTGAAGGGGCGGGCGTTCAGAGCGATGTAGACGTGCCCGGAGCGGAAGACGCGCCAGTGCTCCGCCAGGTCGTCGGCCCTGAGGGGTGTGCGCCCGGCCACGGCGAGGAAGAAGATGCCGTCCAGCGCGCTAGTCTTGTAGCACCGCAGCAAGGAGTAGGTCTTGCCGTTGATGAGCGCCAGCTTGCCGTGGGCGCCCTCACGGATCGTGATCTGTAGCTCGTTAGCCATCTCTTGTTCTCTCCTTTCACTCACAGGGGGAAGCGTGCTTGCAGTTGCTCGTCAACGTAGTCGGCCAGCTTCTCTTCCTCATCGAGCCGACAGGTGGGACACAGGCAGTCGTCCCAGAGGAGATCCAGTTCCACACCGCAGAGAAAGCAGGTGTGGAGCGAATCGTCAGTCTTCACGCAGACCTCAGCCGTAATCGTGGTCATCACGTCATCCTTTCATCCGTAAGGGGTGTAGCCGTTGGCGTACAGCCGCCGGTGGGCCTGCTCTAGGAACGCCTCGCGCTCTTCGATCGACTGCTCGTAGAAGGCGCCTTGCTTGGCCGGGTGGGGTTGGGTGAGAAAGGCCTTCACGCCTCCCTGCTCGCCGCGCCACTGCCAGTAGTGCCCCGCGGACTTGGTGCAGCGCCAGCGATCAGGCGTACCGATGACCGGGTTGCCGCAGATGGGACAGACATCGAAGGGCTCGGGCGGAGTGCTCTCCTGCTCTCCGTGCAGGCGGCGGAAGCACTGCACCGCCCGGATGTGCTCACAAGGCT
>JAXGUU010000303.1:0-5076 GCA_040774145.1 Anaerolineae bacterium | reverse complement strand
TGCAGGTTAGGCCGGATCGTCGATGGCAGGATGGTGCTTTCGGAACTCGGTGAGATCGCTGATCGTTGCTGGCAAGGAATACCCGATCATTTCCCCAACGCTGCACTGGATGCCCATATCGTGATGCCGAACCACATCCACGGCATCATCGTCATCCATCAACCATCCGCTGTAGGGGCGCAGCATGCTGCGCCCTCCGGCGCCCTCCCTGCCGCACCCCGCCGTGTGACACCGGGCTCATTGAGTGCCATCGTCCGGTCGTTCAAGGCTGCCGTGACCCGGGAGATCAACGCGACCCGCGATGCGCCCGGCACGCCATTCTGGCAGCGCAACTACTGGGAACATATCATCCGAAGCGCGGATGAGCATCGACGTATCTACACCTACATCATCTCAAATCCGGCGCTGTGGGCCGATGACCGGCTGTATCTGTCGAATGAGGAGGAATCTTGACTGAACAGTCCGCCATTATCGTCCAGCGCCTCTGGAACTACCGCAACGTCCTCCGGGACGACGGCGTCTCGTATGGCGACTACGTCGAGCAGCTTACCTACCTGCTCTTTCTCAAGATGGACGCCGAGCAGGTCTTCGACCGCCGCGCCGGCGGTGCCGAGGCGGCCACCGACACGCTCTGGATCTACGATCTGCGCACCAACCAACACTTCACGCTCAAGCAGAACCCGCTCGCCCGCGAAGATCTGGACGACTTCGTCGCCTGCTACAACCCCGAGAACCGCTATCAGCGAGCCGAGACATGGTCCGAGGACAACCCCGACGGACGCCGGCAAGCCTTCACCTACGACGAGCTCATGGCCCGTGACAAGGCCAACCTCGACATCTTCTGGATCCGCGACGAATCGCTGGAAGAGACCGCTAACCTCCCTGAGCCCGACGTCCTCGCCGCCGCGATCATCGAGGACCTGGAGGCGGCACTGGAACAATTCCGCACCATCGCGGAGGATTTGGGAGGGACCTATGACCGATTGGACTGAGCTACTTGCCCCACTAACGAGCGAGATGAACCGAACCCTCGTGGTCCATTTCCGGGATCCGTTCGCCATCCTCGCGATGATCTCTGCGGTCCTCGGCGTGGCTATGACCATGATCTTGGTCCTCGTAGGCCCGACACGCTTCCTGCGATGGATCCTCGGAAAGACTGTTGGCATCAGTTCGTTCTTCGGTCTGAACAGCGGCGCCCTATGCCTCTTACCCCATAATCGGCCTCTTCTTCTCGCGGGTCCAAGCAGGCATCGCTGTCTCGATCGTGACAGTGTCCGTAGTGTTCATCATCATCGTCTACAAGCGCAGCTACCATAGGGCGCCGACGTATTAGCCGATCCTCCTCCGAGCCCTCGTTCTGCGGACCACGAGACCCAAGCGATCGATCGTAGGGCGATGGCCCTGGTTGCCGACGCATAGTTGTCCGCGACCCATAGCTTGACACCCTCCGCCCGCCCCTCTATGATCAAGTCGAAGTACGATCCGCCTATCACACTCTAGTCTGGAGGCCCCATGAAGATCACCCAAGTCGAAACGTTCCTCGTCAAGCCACGCTGGATCTTCCTGAAGATCCACACCGACGAAGGCCTTGTCGGCCTCGGCGAGCCCATCCTGGAGGGACGCGCGCTCACGTGCGCCACCGCCGTGGAGGAGCTGGCACCCTATCTCATCGGCAAGGACCCCACGCGCGTCGTCCACCACTGGCAGGCGATGTACCGCCACGCCTTCTATCGCGGCGGGCCGCTGCTCACCAGCGCTTTGAGTGGGGTCGAGCAGGCCCTCTGGGATCTCACCGGCAAGGCCATGGGCGTGCCCGTCTACAAGCTGCTCGGCGGTCCCACGCGCGACCGCATCCGCATCTATAAGGGCGGCGCGCGGCCCGATAACATCAAGACCTTCGTCGACCAGGGCTTCACGGCCTTCAAGACGGGAGTCGCCAAGGATCGCCCGGCGCGCATTGTCGAGAGCAAGGACTTCGTGGACAAAGCTGCCGCGCACTTTGCGGCGCTGCGCGAGGCTGCCGGCCCCGAGGTCGACATCGCCATCGACTTCCACGGCGCGATCTCGCCGCAGACGGCGAAACTGCTCATCAAGGCGCTGGAGCCTTACCAGCCGATGTTCATCGAGGAACCGGTACAGTGCCAGAACGTCGACGTGTTAGCCGACCTCGCCCACAGCACCCACATCCCCATCGCCACCGGCGAGCGGCTCTACACCAAATGGGGCTTCCGCGAGGTGTTGGAGAAGCGCGCCGCCATGGTCTTGCAGCCCGACCTCTGCCACGCCGGCGGCATCTTCGAGACGCGCCTCATCGCGGGCATGGCCGAGGCCTACTACGCTGCCATCGCGCCCCACTGCCCGCTCGGACCGATCGCCCTGGCGGCTTGCATCCAGCTCGACGCGACCATCCCCAACTTCCTGGCCCAGGAGCACACAACGCTGGGCGAGGGCTATCTCAAGGAACCCTTCACCTTCAAGGACGGCTACGTCGAGCTGCCGACCGCACCGGGCCTGGGCATCGAGCTTGACGAAGAGGCCCTAGCCGACAAGATCGACCACGACTGGACCAATCACGAGTCCTACGACGCTTTCGACGGCTCCGTGGTCGATTGGTAGACGGACAACGGCGACGGGTGACACCTACCCCTTGATCCCGGTGAGGGCGATGCCCTCGACAAAGGTCCGCTGAGCGGCGACGAAGACCGCGAGCACCGGCAGCAGCGTCATCACGGCCCCGGCCATCAGCCGGGGCCAGTCGGTGTAGTTGGTCTGCTGCAGGTAGGAGAGCGCCACGCTCAACACGAAGCGTTCCGGGCTGTCGGTCATGATCAATGGCCACATGAAGTCATTCCACGCCCCTAGGAAGGTGAAGACCGCCAGCGTGGCGAGCGCCGGCTTGCCCAAGGGCAGGATCACGTGGCGAAAGATCCCCAACGGTGAGCACCCATCGATCACGGCAGCTTCCTCCAGGCTCGTGGGCAGCGTGAGGAAGAACTGCCGCAGCAGGAAGGTGCCGAAGGCGCTCGTGAGTTGAGGCACAATCAGCGCCGCGTAGGTGTCGCGCCAACCCAGGAGCCGCATCAGCGCGAAGGTGGGGATCATCGTCACCTGAGAGGGGATCATCATCGTCGCGAGGTAGGCGGCGAAGAGCGCCTCACGACCCGGGAAGCGCAACCGCGCGAAGGCATACGCCGCCATCGACGAGGTCAGCACCACACCCACGGTGCGGGTGAGCGTCACGTAGATCGTGTTCAGATAACTGCGACCGAAGGGCACCGCTTCGAAGACGGCGGGGTAATTGTCCCACAGCGGCGACCGTGGCAGGGCAAAGGGCGCGGCGATGACCTCGGGCAGCGCCCGGAGGGAGGTGCTCACCATCCACAGGAAGGGCAGGAGCGACAGGGTCGCCGCCAACGACAGCGCAACGACACGGAGCACGCTGCCACCCCCACGGCGTTCACTCATAGGTCACCCACGTGCGCTGGAGCCGCAGCTGGATCAGCGTCAGGCCGAAGATCGCCGCGAAGAGCACCCACGCCAGCGCGCTGGCATAGCCCATATGCAGCGCCAGGAAGGCCCGTTCGTAGATATGGTAGACGATGGTGCTGGTGGCGAAGGCCGGTCCGCCGCCCGTCAGCATATAGACCTGCCCGAAAACCTGGAAGGTGGAGATCACAGCCATCACCACGACGAAGAAGGTGGTCGGCGAGAGCAGCGGCAACGTGATGTAGCGGAAGCGCCGCCATCCGGTGGCCCCATCGACCGCCGCAGCATCATAGAGGTGCTGCGGGATGGACTGCAGCCCCGCCAGGAAGACCACCATGCTGTAGCCCATGCTCTGCCAGACGCTCATCAGGATCACCGACGGCATCGCCCACTCGGTCGTCGTCAGCCAGCCGACCGCCGGCAGACCCAGCGCGACCAGCACGGTGTTGATCGCGCCGAAGGGGGCATAGATCCAGCGCCAAACCATCGCCACGGCGACGGTCGAGGAGACCACGGGGAGGAAGAAAGCGGTTCTGAAGAAGGTACGACCCTTGAAGGGTGCATTGAGCGCCAGGGCAAGGGCCAGCGAGACCACGACGAGCAGCGGTACCACCCCACCGCTATAGGTGATGGTGTTCAGCGCCACGCGGGCGAAGATCGCATCGCGCAGGATCTCGCGGTAGTTCTGCAGGCCCACGAAGCGGGGGCTGCCGATCAGGTCCCACGACGCGAAGCTCAACATTAACGAGGCCAACGTCGGCCCGGCAGTGAAGAGCAGGAAACCAAGCAGGCTCGGCGCCAGGAAGAACAGCGCCCACCCGGCCTCTCGCCGCGCCCTCACGCGCCAGGCCCCCGCGGAGCACCGTCGTCAGACATCATCCGCCACGCTGCAGTGAGAAACCGCGACACGGAGCATCGAGCGCCGGACTTCCGGTCACGCGTCACCTATCATCCAACGCTAGCTACTGCGCCCCCAGCATCTCATTGAAGAGCGCGTTCATCGACCGCAGGGCCTCGGGCACCGGCTTCAGCCCCATCGCCATCAACGGCTGCTCGTTGCGGAAGACCGCCAGCATGTCGAGCATCTGCGGTGCCGAGAAGATGGGCTGCGAGTAGGGCACCGAGGCCAAGAAGGCGGGGCGCACCTCGAACTCATCGGATTCGGCTAGGGCCTGCAAGGCGGGCAACGCTCCGCCCGCACCCACAATGACCCGCACAGCCTCCGGCCCTGACAGGTACCTGATCAGCGCCCACGCGGCCTCAGGATGGTCCGTCGCTGCCGACATAGCATAGCCGTTCTCGGCCATCGGCGTCGCGCGCGCCTTCCCCTGGGCCAGCATCGCCACATCCCACTGGAAGTCCGTGATCTGGGCGAAGGGCACCTGCGCGCCCACATTGTCATAGATCATGGCCACGCGACCCGCCATGAACATCTCGCGCACCGGCGTCTGCTGAAGCTCGGCGACGTTGGGGGCCACCTTGTGCGTCAGTGAGAGATCGTAGTAGAACTGCACCGCCTCCACCACCGCCGGGTCGGTCAGCGTGGCCCGGGTGGGCTCACGTTCGTTATCGAAGATCGCCGCCTCATTC
>JAXGUU010000302.1:0-5082 GCA_040774145.1 Anaerolineae bacterium | reverse complement strand
TCCTACCCATTATCTGAAAGGATCGGCATTATGCGACGGGCAGTCAGTGTGAGCCTGGGGAGTTCCACGCGCGACAAGCAAGTGGAACTCGAGTTGTTGGGCGAGAGGGTGTTGATCGAACGAATCGGAACAGACGGCAACGTTGAGCGGGCGGCAGCCCTCTTCCGCTCGCTGGATGGAGAGGTCGACGCTTTCGGGATGGGGGGCATCGACCTCTCGGTCGGGACACCGCAGCGCGACTATCCTCTACACGCGGCGCGGCACCTCATCCGCGATGTCCAACGCACACCCGTCGTCGACGGACGTGGTCTCAAGTTCACCCTGGAGCGCCGCTGTATGGCCTATGTCCAGGAGCACCTGGACGGCGAGCTCGTGCCCAAGCGTACGCTGGTCAACGTCGCCTCAGATCGCTACGGCATGGCTCTCAGCCTGCACGAGGCGGGCTATGACGGCGTCTACGGCGACCTGCTCTTCGCGCTGGGGATTCCCATTGCGCTGCGGACCTTGGACCAGGTTAACCTGATGCTCCGCCTCCTGGGGCCAATCGCGACGCGGCTGCCCATTGCCATGCTCTATCCCGTCGGCGAGAAGCAGCACGAGACCGTGCCCCGCTTCACGCGCTGGTATCAATGGGCCACCATCATTGCCGGAGACTGCAGCTACACCAAACGGCACATGCCGCCGCGCCTCGACGGCAAGACAATCCTCACCAACACCACCACCGAGGCCGACGTAGCGACCTTCACCTCCGCCGGGGCGCGCTACCTGGTGACCACCACGCCACGGCTCAACGGGCGTTCGTTCGGCACCAACATGATGGAGGCGGCGCTGGTAGCAGCCGCGGGCAAAGGGCGAGCCTTGACCCGCCACGAGTTAAGCGAGGTCATCGAGCAGCTGGGCATGCACCCTCACATCATGACCCTGAACGGATAGGAGGTGACGACGATCATGGACGCGATAGTGCTCGCCGGTGGCGTACCCCAGCAGGAGGACCTGCTCTATGCCCATACCCAGGGACAACCCAAGGCGCTGCTCGATGTCGCCGGCAAGCCGATGGGTCAGTGGGTGCTGGAGGCCCTGACCGGCGCCCCGAGCATCACGCGCATTGTTGTAGTGGGCATCGAGGAGGGCCGGGGGCTGCACGCACCCAAGGTCACGGCCTACCTACCCGATGTCGGCTCGATGCTGGGCAACTGCCTCGCCGGCATCGAGCGCGCCACAACCGCCGACCCCAAGGCTCCACAAGTCCTGATGGTCAGCTGCGACATCCCCCTGCTCACAAGCGCTATGATCGAGGCGTTGCTAAGGCTGGCGAACGATCCGACGATCGACATCTACCATAGCCTGATCGCGCGCGCCAGGATGGAAGCTCGCTTCCCGACGTCGCGGCGCAGCTATGCACGCTTCGCGGATGGCGATTTCGCCGCCGGCGACATCCACGTCATCGCGCCGCACATCGGGCAATCCCATCACGACCTCTGGCAGGCCCTGATGCGAAGCCGCAAGAACGTTGTCAAGCAAGCCCTGCACCTCGGCCCGATCTTCCTGGCCCGCTACCTCTCCGGACGGCTGACGCTCGCGGAACTGCAACAGCGGGTGCAGCGCAAGCTGGGGCTCAACGTCTGCGCTCTCGAGGTCCCCTACCCCGAGATGGGCATGGACGCCGACAAACCCTTCCAGCTCGAGATCTGCCGTCGCGAACTCGCCGACCGGGGGATGGCATGAGCGGCTGGTGGGCCCGCGCCATCGACCTCGACGCCCGGGCCACGCTGGCCTTGTCCGGATGGCTCGCCGGCGCACCACCGCGGCGCGCACGCGTGGCGCGGCTAGGGCTGGGGCTATGGACGCGCACCGGCGACAGCCTCCTCTGGCTGGCCATCGGCGTCCTAGCGTGGCGCTTCGGCACCGGTTTCTGGGCGCGCCTGGGTGAGCATGTCGTCCTGGCGACAGCCCTGGCCTGGTGTGCGAGCACCATCCTCAAGTACCTGATCCGCCGACCCCGGCCCGAGGGGGCGGGGGGACGCTTCTTCGCCGACTTCGACCCCCATGCCTTCCCCTCCGGTCACGCCGCCCGCGCCGGCGCGCTCTTCGTCGCCGTGGGAGCGCTACTCCCCTGGTGGGGCGCACTGCTCTTGCTGTGCTGGGCCGTGAGCGTCGCGATCAGTCGCGTCGTCCTTGGCCTGCACCACGCCGCTGACGTCGGCGTCGGCCTCGTGATAGGGGCGCTGGTGGGCGCCCTGCTCCTGCTGCTGCTATGAGGAGATGGTCGCAGCATGGGAGGCCCGGTCGGTTCCGGTGCCCGGTCTACCCCGGACTTCAGGATCACGTCGACCGACGGATCGAGCCCTAGGCTCAGGCGTAGCGTGCGACGCGCAGGGATAGGGGGTGCGACGCGTATCCGACAGCCCGCCTGCGCGCTGGGCCTGGTGCTGCTCTGCTACGGCGCGCTGCTCCTACCCACCCTGGACCGTCAGGGTATCTCCTGGGACGAGCAGACCGACATCGAGATCGCACGATCCTATCTGGCGCAACCCGATGGCTGGCTCAAGGGCTCGCCCTCCGATCCCAGCCAGACGCGCCTCCCCATGGCGGTCGTCGCTGCCGTCTATGGGCTCTTGGGCGTCGATGACCTAATGACCGCGCGCGCCGTCAGTGCACTTGTGGGGGCGCTGACCATCGTGGGCGTCTTCGTGGTGTGCAAGCGTGTCCTCGACCACCAGCGGGGACTGCTGGCCGCCGCCATCCTCGCTACAAGCCCATTCTTCCTCTCCTTCGCCAGGACGGCTTTCACGGAAACTGACGTCTTCGTGGCCTGCGCCCTTGTCTGGTTGCTGGTCGTGATGCCCCGCCTGCGAGAGACGGGAACGGTGGGCTGGGCAGCGATCACAGGGATCATCCTCGGTCTGGCGCTGTCGGGCAAGGCCACGACGATCGTCATCTTTCCCGCCATCGTCCTCGACATCCTCACCGGTCCAGGCCACCGGCGGCGCATCGACCTGTCCGGACAGGAGCTGCGCAGGGGCATCGGCCTCATGGTCCTGATGTGCGCCGCCATCGCGTTCGGCTGGCTCAGTCTGAATGCGCTTGCGCCCGAATGGCGCGAGGAGGCGCTACTGCGTCTACATATCCTCCTCGCCTATGCCGGCTGGGGCGCGGTCCTGGTCTGGGTGGTGAGGCATCGCGACAGTATGATGGCGCCGGTTCACCTGGTTGGCTTCGTGCTCGTCCTGGCCCTTGGGACCTTCATGGTCCTGCCGCCGGTACACACGACGAACCCTGCCATCATCGCCAGTCTGATCTCCAGGTTCGAGCACGAGATGGCGTGGAGCCCGGCCTTCGCCGGCGAGGCTGCGATCCTCCACCTGAGTAGTGTGCTCTTCAAGTCCAGCCCGTTCATCGGCCTGGGGCTCCTGGTCAGCCCGGTGGCGGCAGCTCTGCAGTGGAGACGCAGACCTGAGCACAGGTTCCCGCTGCTCGTGCTCGGGTTCTACGTCCTTGGCTTGGTCCTGCTGCCGCTCGCGCAGACCTTCTACATGATCCCCGTGCTCCCGATCCTGGCGATCCTAGGGGCCGATCAGCTCTTGGCGCTGCTGTCACGTCACAGAGCCCTGGCGCTCGGCATCGGCACCTTGGCCATCTTGGGGCTAGGCGTTGATCTGGCCCTCTGCTATCCGGACTATAACCTGAACGGCTACCAGTGGCTCGGCGCCCGCTATATCGGAAATCGCGCCTCCATCGGCTACCGCAGCGTCATCCAGACCACGTCCGATGGCGTCCAGCAAGTCGCGGAATGGCTGAACCGGAATGCGCAGCCGGGCGACCGCGTCGTCGCCTACCTCTATCCATGGCACATCGTCGAAGCGACCTCCCCCGCCTCCCAGTTCCACATCACGCGTGGGGAGCCGCTCTCCGTACGCCTGCGGCCCGACTACGTGGTGATTCATATCAACGCCACCATCCGGCAGCGGTGGGCCGCCTACTTCACCGGCGAGGCCAACAACGCCAGAGCCGAGAGCATCTGGTGGACGCCCTACGACGCTGAGTGGCTGGAGGCGCACTTCACGAAGGTGATGTCGGTCCCCCGGGCCTTCGGGCTGGAGATGGCAAGCGTCTGGGAGCGCAACGACCGGCTTGAGCGCGAGTGATCTGCTGCGGCACCGTTGAGTTTGCACTTCCTGGGCCCCAAGTACAATCGGAGTCAGGTAACTGACTCACAGATCGGAGCGCCCAAATCCGGCGACCAGAAAGGAGCAGATCCTATGTTCATCGTCCTGGTCTATGTCCACGTGAAGCCCGACTGCGTCGACGCCTTCACACAAGCCACCCTCGCGAACGCCCGCAACAGCGTGCAGGAGCCCGGCATCGCCCGCTTCGACGTCATCCGGCAGCGCGACGATCCCACCCGCTTTGTGCTCGTCGAAGTCTATCGCGACGAGGCGGCCACGGTTGAGCACAAAAAGACCGCCCACTACGCCACCTGGCGCGACACCGTCGCCGAGATGATGGCCGAACCTCGCACCAGCACGAAGTACGAGAACGTCTACCCGGATGAGGAGAGATGGTAAGTACCTGAAAACATCGCGGGTTATGCTAGACTAAGGAGAAGTTGACTGACACGAGTTGCCTGGACATGCGCGGGGTTACCTGGCATGCCTAGGTATAACGCTGTAGCTGTGAAATAGGGCTAGGTGCAAACATGAGTACAGTCGTGATCGATATTCCTAAGGAGACGGCGTTGGCGCTGAAGCTGTCTGACGCCGAGATGAGTGAGACGCTGCGAATGGCCGCTGCGGTGAAGCTCTTCGAACTTGGGCGCCTATCATCCGGTGCCGCCGCTCGGCTGGCTGGGGTGCCACGCGTGGTGTTCCTGGCGAAACTGGCGGACTATGGCGTCGACACCTTCAGCCTGACTGAAGAGCAGCTACTTCAGGAAACGCGACTTGCCTAGAACTCATCTCAAAAATGGTAAACTAAGCTCAGACCACGCAGAGGAGTCTGAGCGATGGAACTTACGGATGAACAATGGGCAATTGTTGAGCCGCTGCTCCCCAAGGTGCCCCGCCGGGCTGACGGGCGCGGAAG
>JAXGUU010000301.1:0-5148 GCA_040774145.1 Anaerolineae bacterium | reverse complement strand
TCGACGCGATAGCCCCTGAAGTCATGGTGGGTCGACATCCTGATGATCGTGGACTCGGCCTCGACCTCCCAATCACACCAGGTCACCACGGTGCTGGTGTCGAGGTCACAGGTGCCGATACCGAGCACCAGAGCGTGGGCATCCTTGGGTACGTCGGGCAGGGGCTGCTGAGGGTGCTTGGGCCCGGGCCAGGCCAGCAGCGGGCTGAGGTTGAAGGCGTCCGGAATCCCCTGCCCGTCGAAGACGTTGAAGCTGTCGGGATAGGTGGGCCCGCTCATCAACTCTCCGTGTTGTGCGTCGGTGATGCTGTAGATATAGCCGGCGGTGCAGTAGCGGGTCCCGAGTCGCTCCCGGTCCGCCACGGGATCGAGAATGGCGATCTCAAGCGCGTCGTTCTTGAGCGTGTACATCGTGGGTTCACCTCCTGGGTGGGCTTGTGGATCCTAGCATAGGCCGGCCCGGGGGAAGGTCAAGCATGGTTGTCAGCGCGGGCTATCGTACCATACTCTTCGAACGGCTGTGTGGCTTTGATGCCTGCGATGCGTAGGGCTTACCGTTGGACCAGCCCGCCCCGAGATGACGCCGTCGCAGACGACGGGGCGGGGAGCCTGCAAAGTGATGGTTGCAGCCCCGTCCCGGGGCGTCGGACACGGCGGCACCTGCGATCCGTCAGGCGCGCCGTCAGACCACCGCCCAAGGCCCGAAGCCAGGCCCTTGGGCGGGATGCTCGCAACATCGAGCTTGCAGCCCCGTCCCGGGGCGTCGGACGCGGCGGCACCTGCGATCCGTCAGGCGCGCCGTCAGACCACCGCCCAAGGCCCGAAGCCAGGCCCTTGGGCGGGATGCTCGCAACATCGAGCTTGCAGCCCCGTCCTCGGGGCGTCGGACGCGGCGGGGCCTTCGCCGGCGGCCATTGCGACCTACAGGTCAACGAAAGCGATAGCCCTAGGTTGTCATGCGGTGGAGGTAGGGCTAGACTGGGGCCGGAGGTGGATAGATGATAACTGCACGCGACGTCGCACGGCTCTTCGAGGCGATGGCCCCCCTGGCGTCGGGGATTCCCGGAGATGAGCTGGGGTTTGTCTATGGTGACCCGGATCGGCAGATTCGTGGTGTGGCATGTCTGTGGAATGTGCACGCCGGCAGCCTGCGCGCTTGCGCGGCGGAGGGGTTGGATATGCTGATCTGCCATGAGGAGATCTGGCTGCCCCCGCAGTCGAGCCCATGGTATGCGGGGCCCACCGCAGAGGAGATCCACGCGAATCGGTTACGCCGGGATCTGCTGGATCAGCACGGGATGGTGGTCTATCGGAGCCACTCCAACTGGGATGCCTTGCAGGGCGATGGTGTGCCGGATCAGGCGGTGGCGGCGATGGGCATCGCCGGCTTGCGCGAGGTGGCTCGACAGCGCTTCTTCTCGGTCCACGAGCTGCCGGAGGCGCTGACGGTGGGGGCTCTACGCGATCTCGCGACAGCGGGGCTGGGCTTCGACGGCTGCCGAGTCTTTGGTGACGTAGCGACGCCGGTGCGGCGCTTCGCCTTCCTGATCGGAGGGTTCGGTGAGAACCAGCTGCACATGCCGCAGGCGGCTCGCGACCTTGGAGCCGAGGCCCTGATCATCGGGGAGATGAGCGAGTTCATCGTGATCGCGGCTCTGGAGATGGGGATGCCGGTGATCGAGACGCTGCACAGCGTCAGCGAGAGCCCCGCGATCCGCCGCCAGGCCGTGATGCTGGCCGAACGTCTGCCACAGATCCCGGTGCGCTTCATCGCCAGCGGCGCGCCGTCTCTGATGGCGCTGCCATGACCGCCTCGGATCGCGGCATCTAGCCGGCGCTGTTCTCAGACTCAACCACACACTTGAAGGAGCTATCGGATGACCAACTACGCACTTGTGACCGGTGCAGATCGTGGCCTTGGTTACGGCCTCACGGAAGGACTCCTGACCCGGGGGTGGCACGTCTTCGCGGGCCAGTATTTGCCGGAATGGCCCGAACTTGGGGATCTCGCGCAGCGGTATCCCGATCTGCTGCACGTGGTGCCTTTGGACGTCGGCTCAATCGAGTCGGCGCGCGCGGCGGCTGAAGCTGTCGCGCGCCTGACCGATCGCCTGGACGTGATCATCAACAATGCCGGCGTATCGTCCAAGACATCGCGGATCCCGATCACCGAGCCGCAGGACTACGATGAGATGCACCGGCTCTACAACGTCAACTCATTGGGGCCGCTGCGCGTGGTGGAGGCCTTCCTGCCGCTGACGGAGAGCAGTGAGATGAAGCGACTGTGCTTTGTCTCGTCTGAGGCGGGCAGCATCGGTCAGGCGTATCGCACGGCCTGGTATGCCTACTGCATGTCCAAGGCCGCGCTCAATATGGGTGTCAAGCTGATGTACAACCACCTGCGCCCCGAAGGCTACACGTTCCGGCTCTATCATCCCGGATGGGTGCGCTCCTATATGGGTGGACAGAAGAACACCCAGGCGGATCTCGAGCCGGAGGAGGCTGCCGCGTACGCGCTGCCCTTCTTCCTGGATGCGCGGGCGGACGAGGATCGGTTGGTCTTGCGTGACTACCTGGGCCGCGAGTGGCCCTTCTAGAGCTCTGTTAAGCTGAATCGCGAAGTCCGTCATCCTGAGCCGCAGGCGAAGGATCCACGCCTACGGCCCGGAGATCCTTCCCTTCGTTCAGGATGACAGCTCCTGAGAATTCGGTAAGCGGCAAGTCGGCCTCCGGAGAGGATGCAACCTGAGCTGGTGCCGGCACGTAAGTAGTGGGTAGAACGACGAACCAGAAATCGGGAGGCATCATATGGAAACGAATGTCAAGGTGTTGGGTTGGCTTTACATCGTGTTGGGCATCCTGGGGGTCCTGACCGGGCTGTTTGTGCTGATGATCCTGCTGGGCACAGGGATGATCTCGGGCGATCGCACGGCGATCGCCGTGCTCTCCATGGTCGGCGTCGTGGTGGCGGGGATCATGACCTTGATCTCGGCGCCGGGCATCGTCGTCGGCGTGGGCCTGCTGAAGTTCCAGCCGTGGGCGCGTGTGCTAGCGCTCGTGCTGGGTTTCCTCAACCTGCCCGGATTCCCACTGGGCACGGTGCTGGGCATCTACACGTTTGTCTCGCTGCTCAACGCCGATGCGGAGGCCGTGTTCGCGCGAGCTTGAGGACGGGACCCAGATCCGATGTGTTGAGATCAGGTCTGATCGCGGGGTTGCGACCAGGCCTGATCTCACGCTCTTTCTCGCTAGCGACGCGGCGTGCCGGAGAGCGACAACGCCGATAGGCGTCCTATGGGATGACTTCGGTCATCGTAGGGGAGTTCCAGCACGCCCCCATCGGCGAAATAGGCGAAGTCGAAGTGGACCGGATCGCCGGCAGCCTTCCCGGGCAGCGGCATCAGCCGGGCGGTCAAGGGCTTTGCGAGGCGCACGGAGAGCGTCGCGACGTCGAGCAGAATCGCCGCCAGGGCCTCGGCGCTGACATCGCCGGGCAGCGGGATGGTGTCGAGTCCGGTGCCGCAGACGCTTGACCACTGAAGTAGATCGCTGATGCGGAGCTTTCCCTCGGCAGCCCGCTGTGCCAGCACGCTATCCTCGAGCACGGGCATCATCAAGCCGCAGAAACCGACGTGGGGAAAGTCAGCGCGTTGCACCGCGTCGGTGAGCGTCGCTGCGGCCGCCAAGGTGCCGGTGGCTCCCAGCGGCTGACCGGTGAGGGCCTCCAACGCACCACCGATACTCGTGTCGGCATGGGGGAAGGGGGCCGGTGAGAAGTCGATGCCAAGGAACTCCAACGGATGATGGCGGGAGACCTCATCGCCGACGGCTGCCAGGCGCTGTCCGTGTGAGGTGATGAGCCGTTCGAGGTGGGCGTGCGCTGTAGAAGCATCAGGCGTTTCGATGCATGCCTTCAGCGCTACATCGGCTGACTCGGTGGCGACGGCGAACGCGACCTTGTCCTGGTGCCAGTAGGCCGCAGGGAAGAAGGGTGTGCCGGGGGCGACGTTGGCCAAAGCGGCGAATCGCAGATTGCCGAAGCCCTCAGCAATCTCCGCCGCCGCCAGGATGACCTGTGCCGCGCCGCGCAAGGCCTCCCCAGCGATGTTGCCGTTTGCGGGGTCCACGAGGTGGCTGGTGGTGAAGATCGTCTCGGTCCTCGCCAGGATCTCGGGGATGAGCGGCAGGGATACCGGTCCGGCGGGGCCCAACGACGTGAAGTCGAAGCCCGCGTTGAGACAGACCTGCTCCAGCTCACAAGCCGCCTCGACGGCGACCGGCTCGCTACCCAGGGCGGCGAGTGCCGGAAAGAGGCTTGTCGCCAGGCGCAGGGTCTGGACCTCATAGCCGGCGGCCTCATAGGCAGCGGCGATTGATTGGCCGGCGCGAGCCAGGGCGACGATCGTCGAGGCATCGGGCGGTAGACTGAGCTGGGCGAACATCGTGACCGAGCGTATCTTCATCTGCACTCCCTCCTTGAACGTCGACCATTATAGTCCGCTTTCGGTTGTGCAGAAACCTATGTGGCGATTGTACGTTACGCGGTCTCTGCTATAGTAGGGGTGTGGAGCGCAGTGGTATCGTCTCCGCTCTTGCTCCGATGCGACAGATCTACACACGAAGGAGGTTGCGATGCCCGTCATAACGATTTCCCGTGAATACGGTAGCGGCGGAAGGGAGATTGCCCAGCGCCTATGCGAGATCCTCGGCTACACCTATTTTGACAAGGATCTGATGGCCCAGGTCGCCACAGAGATGGACTTGTCCCAAGCCGACGTGGTCGACCTCTCCGAGGACACGTACAAGATGCGGACGTTCACTGAGCGGCTCTTCGGGCGCCGGCGCGTCAGGGCCGAGGTGCCCGTGCCGCCCGATGAGGAGGGCGGGCTGCGCGTCGAGACGTTGAGCGAATCGGAGAGCATCCGTCTGGTTCGTGAGACGATCCTGGCGGCTTATGAGCGTGACAACGTGGTGATCGTGGGACGGGGTGGACAGGCCATCCTCCGTGAGAAACCCGGGGTCCTGCACGTGCGCCTGATCGCGCCCCTGGGTGGACGTGCGTTACACGTCAAGGAGCGCGAAGGGCTGACGCTGGGTGAGGCGACGGAGCGCGTGCGGGCGAAGGACGCAGGGGCGGTCGCTTCTCTCG
>JAXGUU010000300.1:0-5177 GCA_040774145.1 Anaerolineae bacterium | reverse complement strand
GCGCGACGCGCCGGCTGCGGAGTACGGGGGTGGCCGGCGCGGGCGCGGACCCCCCTTGGTGTTACGCCCCCGCCCGGGGCGGGGCGGGGGGTAAAGCTGATTTGGTCCCCCCCCCTCCGCCGCTCCCGAGCGGCGGGGGGAGGGCCGGGGAGGGGGGTCTGCGCGCAGTCGGCAGCGCGGGCGCGGAGGCGCGGACCCCCCTTTGTGTTTCCCCCCAGCCCGCGGACGGGCCGGGGGGAAAGCAGATAGGGCATGAAACGACCGCCGGCCAGATAGGCTAGCTATCTGGCCGGTCCAATGGGGGCGACGCTCTCTTCAGGTTTTCCCGCCGGTATGTCCCGATGGGCATCGTCCCCGGCATTATGGCGGTCGACTTGGCGGGACCGCACGCCAGCTATGCGCTGACTCGATGCGGTCGCATCACGTCGGCAGCCGAAGCTGGATAGCCTATGGCTGATCCAATGCTCTCGACTATGCTTATAGTAGTTGCACAACATTACGACCCGCATTACAATGGCCACCAATCCTCACAACTGGGGACTCTGTCGCGCAAACGAGTCTTGACCAGGGGAGGCACAGCCGATGCAGATGGCGCCGCTCGACGCGGCAGCAATGCAGCGCATCCTCGTCGTTGACGATGATCGCGCGATTCTCGACATGGTGGCTCAGAAACTGGAGCATGCCGGCTACGACGTCACGTGCGCTCCTTCTGGCGAAGCAGCCTTATCCCTGATTGTCGCCCAGGGCCTCCCCCATCTGGCGATCGTCGACCTCGTCATGCCAGGGATGGGCGGCTTTGCGTTCTGCGACCACGTCCACAGTTTCTGTGACCTGCCGGTGATCTTGCTCACAGCCGTCGATGAGGAGGACACGATCGTCCGGGGGCTGCAGTTGTACGCCGAGGACTACGTCGTCAAGCCTTTTAGCCCGCGCCAGCTTCTCGCCCGCGTGGAGCGCATCCTGCGCCGCATCCAGGATTTCGGCTATACCACGGACCGTGAGGTGGTGATTGGCCCCGGGCTGCGGGTCGGCTTCGCCACGCAGGAGGCGTGGGTCGACGACACCGCGGTCCACCTGACGCCCACCGAGACCAAGCTGCTCTATATCCTGCTCCGCAATGCTGGGCACGTAGTTCACTCGAGTTACCTGCTGCAACGTCTGTGGCCGCTCGAGGAAGCCTATGAAGACAAGCTCCGTGTCCACGTGCGCCGCCTGCGCGAGAAGCTCGAGCCGGATCCCGGAAGCCCAACGTACATTGTGACAGAGCGCGGATCAGGGTACCGGTTCGCCGTGTCCTGACGTATACTCGGAACGACCAGACAACCAGGAGGGATCGATGGCAGAGGAATCAACCAAGGCGAGCACGCCGCAGGATGTCGAGCGCATCCGCGACATCATCTTCGGGCGCCAGATGCGGGACTACGAAGGGCGCTTCTCAGCGGTGATGCGGGACCTGGAGCGCCTTCAGCAGGAGATCGACCGCCTCACAGAGGCGCTGTCGGAACAGGACACCGACCACGCCAAGAAGATGCAGGCGTTGCGCCAGGAGCTGCGCACCGCAGACGATGGCATTCGCAACGAGTTGCGCGACACTGCACAGCGACTGACGGTGGACAAGGTGGATCGGGTCATGCTGGGTGACCTGCTCATCGAACTCGGGACGCACCTCAAGGCCGAGGACGGTCTGGGCGGCTTGCCCGTCGACCTCCAGGCGCTCGGCGACGCGTAGGCGACCGGTGACCGGCACGCCCGCCAACTCGGGCGCAGGGGAGTCCTCCGTGGAGCCCTCACTGGGGGAGCTGCGCGCTATCTTGCTGGAACCCGAGCGCCGGTCCGTAGCTGAGCTGCGGGCGGCGCTCGATAGCTTGGAGGCACGCCTCGACGACGCGTCGTGGCTTGCTGCCGCGATTGCCCCCATCCTGTCGGAAGCCCTGCGACTGAAGATCCGCGATGCCCGCGACGAGATGATCGAGGCCCTCTACCCGATCATCGGTCAGACGGTCGTGCGGGCGGTTGCAGAGGCCGTGCGCGATCTGGCGCGTACCGTCGATGCGCAGATGCGCGCCACGACAGGCCCACGGCAGATCTGGCGGCGGCTCCAGGCCCGCCTGCGCGGTGTATCCGGCGCTGAGCTGGCGCTGCGCGATGCGCTGCCCTTCTCCGTGAGCCAGGTCTTCCTGATCCACCAGGAAACCGGGCTGCTGTTGCAGCACGTGGCCCGCGATACTGCCGATGCCGACACGGACCTGATCGGGGCGATGTTGACCGCGATCCGCGACTTCACGGAGGAGGCCTTTGGTCAGGGACGTCCCGAGGATCTGGACGCCATCCAGGTGGGCGACCGGCGCATCGTGATCGAGGCCGCACAGCGGGTCTATCTGGCTGCCGTCGTCGACGGGGTGGAGCCGGCGGGCTTCCGGGCGTTCATGCGCGACTGCGTCGTGGCGATTGCCCAGGACCATGCGCCGGAGCTGCGCGACTACGATGGCGACGCTACGCCGTTCGATGGCGACGAAGACCGCCTGCGCGGGCTGATGGCCACGGCGGCGGACGAGATCCGTGACCGCGAGGCGACGCCCCCGCCGATGAGCCGCGGGCAGAAGGTGGCGATCGGCGTGCTATTGGCTCTGGTGTTGGCGTGTTGTGGGGTGACCTATGGTCTGGGGCGCTGGGGCTGGGTGGCACTTGCCCCGCCGCCACCGTCGCCGACGGCTACGAGCACCGCCACCGCGGCGCCTACTCCAACGGCGACGGCCACGGCGGTACCTACCACAACAGCGGCCCCGACGTCGACGCCTACGGCAACCCCGACGGCCACGGCGACTCCGACGCCTCTGCCGACGGCTACCATCGTGCCGCCGGCGACCCCGGTCGTCGGCGCGATGACGGGCAACGCTTTTGTTCACGTGGCCCCGGAATTGACGGCACCTCGAACCGGTGCCGTGATCCGGCTTGGGCAGCCGGTTGAGATCCTGGCCCTGTCAGGCGCGTGGGCACACGTGCGTTGGACCACGGTCGCGGAGGGGGAGCGCACCGGGTGGGTGCAGTTGGCCTGGGTCGCGACGCTGAACCCGATCCCCGAAGTGTTGATCACGCCCGTGACCGAGCCCTGAGGCGAGCATTGGTGGTGCAATGGCGATAAGTCATAAAGTGTGTCTCCTGGGAGATTTCGCGGTGGGCAAGACCAGCCTGGTGCGCCGGTTCGTGTACGACCGTTTTGACGATCGGTATATCAGTACGATCGGTGTCAAGGTCAGCCGCAAGCCGATCGTGGTGCCGGGTCCGGAAGGGCCGGTCGACCTGCGGCTGATGCTTTGGGATCTGGCGGGGAGCGAGGAGTTCGACGCGCTGCGCGCCAGCTATTTGCGGGGGGCGACCGGGGCGATCCTGGTATGTGACCTCACGCGACCCGAGACGGTGGACAGTCTGGTCGGCTACTACGCCCAACTGGACACCTGCTGTCCTGGCGCTCGCGTTGTGGTGGCGGCCAACAAGGTCGACCTCGGGCCAGACGCGCGGGTGCAGGCGCTGGTTGGGTCTGCTGCGGCAGCACTGCACGCGCCTCTCACGTTCACGAGTGCACGCGACGGCACAGGCGTTGAGTCGCTGTTCCGTCTTCTCGGTGCCTCCCTCGTGGGCTGAGGAGCCTGACCTATGTGCGACGGCGAGGTGGGGATCGAGACGCTACTTCAGGTGCTCACGCGCGATTTACGCGTAGCGTATGCCGTGGTCGATGGTTCGGGTACTGTGCGGCAGGTGGGAGGCGTGACCGCGCTTCTCGCTGAGGGTGCGCAGGCAACAGGGCTCATAGGGCAGTCCATCACGACCGCGATCCCCGAGCTTATCGGGAGCGAGGATGCGCTTGTGGCTATCTGTGAGGGCCAGCTACCGCGCTTCGAGCTCGCCCTGATCAACCGAGAGGGTGTTGACGGGGTGACGCGTTACTTCACGGTGGTGCTGTTACCGGCAAGCCTGGCCCGTGAGGCTGAGGGCGCGATCGTCCTGGTCGAGGATGTTACCGTCCCCGGCAGTGTGGGGCAACAGCTGGCGCAGCACCGCAATGAGCTTGCCATGGCGCGGAGGGCGCTCGAGGCGGCGAACGTGGAGCTGACCCGCGTCTCGGAGCTGAAGTCGCACTTCGTGTCGGCTACCGCCCACGAGCTGCGGAGCCCGCTGACGACGATTGCCGGCTATTTGGAGATGCTTCTGGACGGCGAGTACGGTGCCGTGCCCGACGAACAGCGTGAGGCGCTTGCGGCCATCAATCAGGGTACGCAACGGTTGCTGTCTATCACGCACGACCTACTGGACGTGACGCGGATCGAAGCGGGAAGGATCGACCTGCAGCTCGTGCCTACAGCCCTGGCCGATGTGGTGCACCAGGCTGCCGACGCACTCCTGCCGCGCTGTGCCGCCAAAGGGCAGACGCTCGCACTCGACCTTCCGTCCGACCTGCCCCGGGTGCTCTGTGACCCCGAGCGGACCGCCCAGGTCCTTACGAACCTTCTGAGCAACGCTGTCTCCTACACGCCTGCGCTGGGCCGTATCGCGGTCGAGGTGCAGCCGGCTGCGGAGACCGGCTACCTCGAGGTCACCGTGGCGGATGATGGGGTGGGCATCGCACCGGAGGAGCAGCCGCAGATCTTCAGCCGCTTCTATCGGGCGACAGGGTCCCAGAACGGATCGACTGCTGGTACGGGCCTGGGGTTGTTTATCTCGCGCGAGCTCGTGGAGCTGCAGGGCGGACGCATCTGGCTCAAGAGCGAAGTGGGCCAGGGGACGCGGGTCACCTTCACGCTGCCGGCCGTCTGAGGGGGGGGGCCTCCCGGCGCCCATAGCTCGGTGTAGGGTGGCTCCCCGCTTCCGAGCGCAGGAGCCGCCCAGAAGCCGGGTCAGGAGACCCGGCCTACATCGCCGTCGCTACACGTTCCGCCGCCCAGAAGCCGGGTCAGGAGACCCGGCCTACATCGCCGTCGCTACAGGTTCCGCCGCCCAGGAGCCGGGTCAGGAGACCCGGCCTACATCGCCGTCGCTACAGGTTCCGCCGTCCAGGAGCCGGGTCAGGAGACCCGGCCTACATCGCTGTCGCTACACGTTCCGCCGCCCAGAAGCCGGGTCAGGAGACCCGGCCTACATCGCTGTCGCTACAGGTTCCGCCGCCCAGAAGCCGGGTCAGG
>JAXGUU010000299.1:0-5183 GCA_040774145.1 Anaerolineae bacterium | reverse complement strand
GCCGACCAACAACCTGGACCTGCCCTCTGCAGAGGTGCTCGAGCAGGCCCTCGATGACTTCGAGGGCACGATCCTCGTCATCTCGCACGACCGCTACTTCCTCAACCGCACGGTCACGCGCATCGTCGAACTCGAGGACGGCGCCCTCACCGCGTACGCCGGTGACTACACCTACTATCAGGAGCAGCGCGCCAAGGCCACCTAGAGGGCAGCGATGGCGACGTTCGCATCACCGCGGCTCGGTCATCCGCTGCGGGTCGAGCAACGCATCCAGCTCCTCTTCCGGCAGCACGCCCCACGCCCGCGCGACCTCACGCACGGTCCTGTCACTGCGCCCGGCCTCCTTGGCGATCTCCGCCGCACGATCGTAGCCGATCACGGGGGCCAACGCCGTCGCCAGCGCGAGGTTGCGTTCGACCAGGGTTTCGCAGCGCGCCGCATGGACCTCCAACCCGGCGACGCATCGCTCGGCAAAGAGCGTCGTCGCGTTCGTCAGCATCTCCGCGGCCAACAACGTATTGTGCGCGAGCAGGGGCATCATCGTGTTCAGCTCGAAGCTGCCACCCAGGCCCCCCAGGGTGTTGGCGACGTCAAAGCCGACCACCTGGGCACAGACCATGATCAGCGCTTCGGCGATCACCGGATTGACCTTGCCCGGCATGATCGACGAGCCCGGCTGGACCGCGGGTAGGTGCAGCTCGCCCAGGCCGTTGCGCGGCCCGGAGGCCATCCAGCGGATGTCGTTGGCGATCTTGTGCAGGGCCACCGCGATGGTCTTCAGGTGTCCCGAGGCCTCGACCAGCGCGTCGCGAGCCGCGTTGGCCTCCACGTGGTTCGCCGCCTCGACGAAGGCACTGCCCAGATGATCGTTCAGGACGTCGATGGCCACAGCCGGGAACCCCGCCGGGCAGTTCACGCCGGTCCCCACCGCCGTGCCGCCCAACGGCAGGGCGCGCAGCACGTCCTGCGCGCGCAACGCCCGCTCCAGCGCCGAGCGCGTCTGTGCTGCGTAGCCGCCGAAGACCTGGTCCATACGGATCGGCGTCGCATCCTGCAGGTGAGTCCGCCCGCTCTTGACGACGCCTGCAAAGTGCCGCGCCCTCTCCTCCAGCGCTCCGGTCAGGCGCGTGAGCGCCGGCACCAAGCCGTCGCGCAGGGCTAACGTCAGCGCTACGTGGATCGCCGTCGGGATCACGTCATTGCTGGACTGGCTCATGTTGACGTGATCGTTCGGGTGGATGACCACCCCGGCGACTGAAGCGCCCTGGCGCTGCAGCAACTGCATCGCCCGCTTGGCGATGACCTCGTTGGCGTTCATGTTCGTCGAGGTGCCCGAACCGGTCTGGAAGACGTCCAGCGGAAAGTGGGCGTCGAGCTGTCCCGCGACCACCTCATCGCATGCGACGATGATGGCATCAGCGATGTCGGCTGGGAGATGCCCCAACGTCCGGTTCGCCTGCGCGCACGCGCGTTTCACCGAGCCGAGGGCGTGGATGAAGCGGCGGTCAAAGCGAATCCCCGAGATGGGGAAGTTCTCCACCGCCCGCTGCGTCTGCGCCCCCCACAGCGCCTCGCGCGGCACCGCCATCTCCCCCATCGAATCGCGCTCGATCCGAAAAGCCGCTGCCGCTCCCGCCCGGTCCTTCTCCCGTTCGTTCATGCTTCGTTACCGTCCCCACCATTCCCTACACAGCTATGGTACCAGCTAGCCCCCGCCTCCGTCATCCATCCATCGGCACTCTCTGGCCCCCAAGAGCCCACCGGATAGAATGCCGGATCACCGCAAGCCGGCAGCGGATCGATGATCTGCCACGCGAGTTCGATCTCGTCGGCGCGGGTGAAGAGCGAGGCGTCCCCCTGCAGCGCATCCAGCAGCAGGCGCTCATAGGCCTCGGGGAGCGCCTCGTCACCGAAGTCCTGCGCATAGCGGAAGCGCATGTCCACCGGTGCCGTGCGCATCCCGGCGCCGGGCCGCTTGGTCTCGAAGCTCAGGTGGATCGCCTCATCCGGCTGGATGCACAGCGTGAGCCGGTTCGAGCTCAGCGCCACGCTCTCCGGAAAGAGCAGATGGGGAACGCGCTTGAAGACCAGCGTGATCTCCGTGGCCTTCTCCTTCAGTCCCTTGCCGGAGCGTAGGTAGAAGGGGACGCCCTGCCAGCGCCAATTGTCCACGTAGAAGCGTAGGGCGGCAAAGGTCGGCGTCGTGGATCCCTCGGCGACGCCCTCCTCGCCCCGATAGCCCTCATACTGGCCGAAGATGACGTCTTCGACCGCCGAGGAGCGGACGGCGCGCAGCACCTTGACCTTCTCATCACGCAGCGCGTCCGCACTCACCGCCGCAGGTGGCTCCATCGCCATCAGGGTCAGTAGCTGCAGCAGGTGGTTCTGGAACATGTCACGGAGCACGCCGGCCTTGTCATAGTAGCCCGCCCGGCGCCCGATGACGTCCGATTCCGTCACGCTGATCTGGACATGGTCCACGTAGTTGCGGTTCCAGAGCGGCTCGAAGATCGCGTTGGCAAAGCGGAACGTGATGATGTTCTGGACCGTCTCCTTGCCCAGGTAGTGATCAATGCGGAAGATCTGGGTTTCGTCGAAGACACGATGGATATGCTCATTCAGCGCCTGCGCGCTCTCGAAGTCGCGCCCGAAGGGCTTCTCGACCACGACGCGCACCCAGCCCGCCTCAGCCTGGTTGAGGCCCACCGCCCCCAGATGCTCGACGATCGTCTCATAGAGCGAGGGGGGCACCGCAAGGTAGAAGAGGCGGTGGCTGCCATCGGGATCCTCACGCTCCAGCGCCTCAAGGCGCTCGCCAAGACGCCGGTAGGTCTCCGCTTCATCGTAGGCTCCCTGCAGATAGGTATAGCGATCGGCAAGGCCGGGCCAGAGCCCACAGGCCTTGAGACTGCGGCGTGAGTTGGCCTCGACTCCCTCGTAGAGATGGTCGCGAAAGCCTTCGTCGGTGAAGTCCGAGCGCGCCACACCCAAAACGCGCACGCGCTCCCCGAGCAGTCCCTCACACGCCAGGCTATGCAGCGCCGGCACCAGCTTGCGCTGGGCCAGATCACCTGACGCGCCGAAGATCACAATCGTCGTCGATCCGTTCGCCTCCACCATAGGTCCCCCTTTTCCTCACCCTCAAACCGGCGTGGAGACATTATACGAGGATAAAGCGCAGAGAAGTAGTCGGGCGGCCCGGTGGGCCACCCGACGCCGGGAGCTCTACCCGCGCCGCTTGCGCGGGATGACGATCCATAGGATGAGGTAGGGTACCAGGCCGGGCAGCCCGCCCGGCACGAGCAGGATCAGGAAAAGCAACCGAAACCAACCGGGCCAGACCCCATAGAATTCGCCCAACCCCCCGCACACACCCGCCAGGATGCCCCTCTGTCGGCGCAACTTGTGTTCTGCCATAGCGTCCACCTCCCTTTCGTTCCTTACGAAGATACGTACGGCTCACGGGCCCCACAGTTGCGCCGATCACTTGCCAAGGCCCTCTTCCATGTTAGACTTCCTAGTCGCAAATAGCCTACTAAGGAGCGCAGATGGTGTCACAATATGCCACGCAGGTCGATCGTCAGGATCGGCACAGACGCGCGTCACGGGTGATCCGGACATTGGGCCTCCTTGTGGTGGTCCTCTGCATGATCGTACGACCACAGCATCCCGGAGCGGCAGCACCGCTCACCCAGGACGTGGTGTTGGTCATCACCTCGCCCCGCGAGGGCTCGACGCTCAGCGGACAGGTTGCCATCCAGGGCACAGCCACCCACCCTAGTTTTGTCTCCTATGGCGTGCTCTACGCGCCGGGCGCCACCGTCACCGGCGAGACCGTCTGGCAGGAGAATAACCCCATTGCCTGGAACGTACAGACGATGGTCGTCAACGGCGTCCTGGGCACGTGGGACACGACGCAAGTGCCCAATGGGTCCTACGTGTTGGCGCTGGTGATGTGGGAGGCCGGCTCCGGCAGCCCGACGGCTTATTTCGTCAACAACCTCATCGTCAACAACGAGGAAGCCACGCCCACCCCCGAGCCCTCGCCCACGCCGGATGCGGAGCAGACGCCCGACGCGCTCGAGCCGACCCCGGAGATGGAGCCGCCACCGCCCGCAGCAACGATTGTCCAGCCGTCCACGGCGACGCCACGGCCCACGGCGACGCCAAGCCCTGACGGCATCGGGGGGGGCATCGACGAGGACGATGAAGGCGGCGGGCTGTTCGCGCCGGGCCTCTTCTCCATGGACGCGATCAAGGAGGCCGCGACCCTCGGCGCACAGCTTGCCTTCCTGATCTATGCGATCGGCGCGCTCTACGTCCTGGCCAAGGCCGTCATCCGCTACTACCTGCGACAGACGCGGCGGAAGTCGAGCTCGTGAGCTTGGTCGCCCCTTACGCCACCGGCAGGCCTTCGCCGCAGAGGCCGGGTTTCGCCATCGTCGTCGGCCTGGGCAATCCCGGCCCACGTTACGAGGACAACCGCCACAACATCGGCTTTCGCGCCGTCGAGGCCATCGCCGAGGCTTACGCGCTGACCTTCTCCCGCACGGAGCACAATGCCAAGACCGCGCACGGCTACATTGAGAACCAACGCGTGATCCTCGCCCAGCCGCAGACCTGGATGAACGATAGCGGCAAGGCGGTCAGCCCCCTGACACGTTTCTACAAGGTGGCACCTGAGGATCTACTCGTCATCTACGACGACCTGGATATCCCGTTGGGCACCGTGCGCTTTCGCAGCGAGGGCTCGAGCGGCGGGCACCGCGGTCTGCAGTCGATCATGCAGCTGATGGGGACCGAGGCGATTCCACGATTGCGGTTGGGGATCGGGCGTCCCCCGGGTCGCATGGACCCCGCTGCCTATGTGCTGCAGGACTTCTCGGCTGAGGAGACCCAGCTGGTCTGGCAGATCCTGCGCACGACGCGCGACCTGGTGCTCGACTGGCTCACCGGCGAACCCGACCTGCGACGTCCGGGCATGACCTGGCGCGTCGACCCGACCGACTGAACTGAGGGGTACGATGGCCACCTCCCTGCACGGCCTGCTTGAGTGGATCCGGGAACACCCCGGGTACGCGTCCCTCTTGGCCACGCTGAAGGGCACGCCATCCGATGAGGATGCGTCTCTTCCGCAGGGGCGCCTTCCGCTCCTCCCGCGTGTCAGGCCCGCCGTCATCGCG
>JAXGUU010000298.1:0-5192 GCA_040774145.1 Anaerolineae bacterium | reverse complement strand
GGCATCGAGGGGATCAGCCGCCGGATGCGCGCCTTCTTGCACAAGAGCCTTGCCGATGCGGAGATCGAGGCCGTGATCGTGCGGTTGATGCAACAGAAGATCCGTGAGATCAAGCTCTTCTATATCCTCACGGGGCATGAGGAACGGGCCGATCTCGACGAGTTCCACCGCTTCGTGGTGCAGCTCAAGGCATGGCAGCGACGCCACGCGCGGGGTCTGCGCATCGTCTCCAGCTTCGGCCTGTTGGTTAGGATGCCCTTCACGCCGTTGCGCTACGACCGGCTCTTCCTCGATGAGGACGCGTGGCGCCGGATCTCAGGGCCGGTCAAGTCCTCCTGCGAGACCAACGGCTTCGAGTTTCGGATGGCGACGCCGTGGGATGAATATGCCACCACGCAGGTCCTGGCCCTCGGCGGCTCGTGGCTTCACGAGCCGTTGGTGGCCCTGGCCCGGCAAGATCACCTTTTCGATCTGACGCTCACCCCCGGCTATTGGGAGGCGCTGCAAGCGTGGTTGGAGGTCAACGGGCACTGGGATGCGGGCTTCCTGGGGGAAAAGACCGAAGCCTACGACTTCCCGCTCTCGTTCGTCCGGCGCAGCGTCGGTGACGACGTGCTCTACCGTCACTATGCTCAGGCGATTGCGGGCGAGGACCCGGGGTACTGCCTGGGCGAGGTGGGGGACCCGACGGCGGTCGGCGGGGTGGGCCGCTGTTTGGCCTGCGGTGCGTGCACCACGCCCGAGGAGCGTGCCGCGATCACGCGGCATCAGATGGTGCGCCCCGGCGCCGGTTATCTACGGGAGCTCGAGGACGTGATGCGTGCCAAGCGGCGCCTGCAGCCGGCGTTTGCCCGCGTATGGCTGCCGCCGGCGGTGGCTGCCGCCGACCCTGCATGGGTCCATGCTCTGCTGATGCGCTCGATGTTGGCGGCGCATCCGGCGTGGGCCGACAACCTGCTCTCGGCGCAGGAGGCGCTCTTCACGACGCGAGCGAACGCGCCGCGCTATGCGGGGATCTATGGCGAGACAGTGGTTGCGCTGAAGGCGTGGGAGCCAACGACGTTGGTCGAGGAGCTCGTAGCGGACGCCGACCTTCCGGAAGGCGTGCGTGTCCTCGGCCCGCTCGTAAACTTCGAGCCGGGCAGCTTTGAGCGCGCGCGGATGCGCCTCGTGCTCGATGGTTCGCACTTCCCCGACGCCGGGCGCGCGCTGCGCCGCTATCTGCAGGACCAGTATGTGCCGGTGAACCTGCGGGGTCTGAGCGAGGTTGGTCCGTCCGCCTACGCCTTCGATATCCCTGACAAGGCGCTGAAGAAGCGGGTGCTCTTTGAGGGCAGCTTCCGCGAGGTGGAGGGGCGCTTCGAGATCGAGGTCGTGGTGAGCCCTAAGTTCGACCTCGTGGATTACCTACGTTCGTTCTCGACGCCCGGTCGCTACCGGGAGGCGCGGGTCGAGGTGGTGTCGTTGGACCTGTAGCGGCCAGGTCAGCTGCAGGGCGTGGAGCTCGGCGTAGAGGCCGCCTCGGGCGAGCCGGTCGGTGTGCGTGCCCTGCTCGACGATCGTGCCGTCCCGCATGCAATAGATGACATCGGCGTGCTCGACGGTGGACAGCCGGTGCGCGATCGCCAGCGTCGTGCGACCCTCCATCAGGCGGTTCAAGGCGTCCTGCACCTGTGCCTCCGACGCGGAGTCGAGGGACGACGTGGCCTCGTCCAGGAGCAGGATCGGCGCATCTTTCAGCAGAGCGCGGGCGATCGCGATGCGCCGGCGTTGACCGCCGGAGAGCTTCTGTCCGTGCTCGCCGATCTCCGTGGCATAGCCGTCGGGCTGTGCGAGGATGAAGTCGTGGGCGCCGGCGGCCTGCGCTGCGGCGATGACGTCGTCGCGCGTGGCGTTGGGCCGGCCCAGGCGGACATTGTCCTCGATGGTCCCGGCAAAGAGGTGGGCCTCTTGAGGGACGTAGGCGACCATGTCACGCAGCTCGTGCAGGGGCGTGGACGTCAGCGGTCTGCTCCCGATGGCGATCTCCCCGACCTCTGGGCTGTAGAAGCCCAGCAAGAGCCGGGTAATCGTGCTCTTGCCCGCGCCGCTCGGGCCCACAACGGCGGCGAACTGGCCGCGGCCCACCGTCAGGGTCAGGTCGTGGAGGGCCGTGCGCCCTTGTGGGTCATCGCCCTCTGACTCGCTGCCGGCATAGCTGAAGGCCACCCCGGAGATCACGATGTCCATCCCATCGTGGCCCGCCTCGGTCGCGATGCTCGGCTCGCTAGCGCCGGGTCCGAGGACGGTGGGTTCCGTGGCCTGATCCAGGACCTCAAAGACGCGCGCGGCTGCCACCAGTGACTGCTGCACGCCTGTGATCAGGCCTGCCAGGCCGGAGAAGAGGGAATCCGCGCCGGCTTGCAGGGCGACGAGGGCCCAGACGCTGCCCAGGGGCAGGACGCCGTGATGATAGAGCACCAGCCCCAATCCAAAGAAGCCGATGCTCTTGAGCCACCAGAGGGCGGTGTTGATGGCCTCGGTGTAGGACTCCACGCGTCCCGTGCCAAGTTGCGCCGTGGTCAGCGCTGTGTTTGCCGTGCTGTAGCGCTCGTGGACCAGCGATGCCGGCCCGAACGCCCGGGTCACGGCGATGCCCTGCAGGAGATCGATCAGCCGTTCGGTCAGGGTCCCGGCGGCCTCCTGGACCGCCGTCGCTGCTTGCCGCAGGGGTTTGGCGAAGCCGACCGAGGCCGCTGTTGTCAGCAGGCCCGCGACGAGCGCGACGAGGCCTAACCAGCCGTTCAGCCCGAAGATCGCCCCGATGCTGATCACGCCCATCAAGACCGACACCAGGACGTAGTTCAGTTGGTCAAAGTAGATCCCCTCGATCCGCTGCAGGTCGTTCGTCGCGCGTGAGATGAGGTCGCCGCTGTGGCGGCCCGCCAGCCGCGCCATCGGCAGTCGGGTGACGTGATTGAAGAGGCGCGAGCGAAGCTCCGTCATCGTCCGTTTGATGCACACGGCGGTCAGATAGCGCGTGCCGATGAGAAGCGGAGTGCCACCCAGGAAGGTCACCAGGGCGAGCACGACCGCCCGGCGGATGAGGGCTGCGTCGTTCTGTGCGGCGGCATCGATCACGTCTTTCATCAGGAAGGCCAGGATGATGTTGAAGCAGACGGCGATGGTCAACGCAAAGGTCACCAATCCGATGCTGTAGGGCCAGAAGCGCCGGCCCATGAGGCGCATCACGCGCACTAGCGTGCGTCCGCGCACTAGCGTGCGGTGCTTCTTGATCGATGAAGTGGATGGGTCGCGCATCACAGGTCTCCTGGCGCAGAGGCCATCGTCGCCGCCCGAGAGCCGTGCGCCGTGTTCGCCCACCCTGGTTTGGTAGCCCTCGGGCTGGGTGAGGATGAAGTCGTGAGCGTTCGCTGCCTTAGCCGCGGCGATGATCTCCGCCTCCGTGGCCCCGAGCCGCCCATAGGCGATATTGTCGGCGATCGTGGTGGGGAAGAGATGGGCTCCTGGCCCATCAGCGCGACCTGGGCGCGCGCCCGGGTCAGGTCGACCCGCGCCAGATCGTTGCCGTAGACACGGACCGAACCGCTGGTCGGGGCGTAGAAGCCGACCAGCAGCTTCAGCAGGGTGGACTTGCCGCAACCGCCGGCACCCACGAGGGCGACCGTCTCGCCGCGCTCGACATCGAAGGAGATGCCCTGTAGTAGCCGGTCCTGATCGGGATAGGCGAAGGCTACCGCCTGCAGGCGCAGGGGGAGGGCGTCCGGTTGCGGGACCCAGCGCTCACCGTCGCGCGGTTCTGTGGCTTGGTCGAGGAGGGTGGTGAGGCGTTCGACGGCAGGGATGGTCTCGCGGGTCCTGCCGGCGACGTCCAGCAGGCGCTCGATCGGCAGAAAGACCATCCATATCACGAGGTTGGCTGCCAGCAGCTAGCCCACTGTGATCTCGCCTTGGAAGGCGAGGTAGCCGCCGAAGAGGGGGACAATCAGCTGGGGGAGGTAGCGCAACGCGAGGAAGATGGCGATCGAGACGGCGCGCCGACCGTCCAGGCGCAGCGCCTCCTGCTCGACCTCCTTGGCGACGAGGCCGAAGCGGTGTCCAAGCAGGTCGTGCAGGTTGAAGGCCTTGACGGCGACGATGCCGTCGAGCATGTCCTGGAAGGCGGCGTTGAGACGCCCCTCGCCCTCGGCTTGCCGGCGAGCGAGGGCCTCCATCGGCCGGCTGACGCGGTTGTAGAGCATAGCCGAGATGGGGATCAAGACCGACGAGGCGAGAAAGAGCTTCCAGCTGATGCTCAGCATGTAGATGACGCCCGCGATGAAGATGAGCGGTTGGATGGTCAGCTCGCGGATCGCGGGCAGCCAGGTCTCGATGGTTGTGACGTCGGTGTTCATCCGCGAGACCAGGTCCCCGGTTCGCTGAGTCTCGAGGTAGCCCATCGGCAGCAGCTGGATGTGCTCGCTCACACGGTTGCGCAGATCGCGGATCGCGAAAGCGGTGTAGCGTGCGTGGGCCCGTCGGCCCACCAGCGACGAGACGGCGCCGATGACCAGCAGCACTGCGAAGAGGATCGCCCAACGACCGATATATCGCAGGCCGTCGCGGACCACACCATCGGTGACCTGCTGCAGGAGGAGGGGGATGAAGATCTGGCTGCTGATGCGTTCGATGCCGTGGTGCACCACGGTCAGCCCCGCCCATATTCGGTGCGGGCGGGCAAAGGGCACGAGCCGCATCATCGTGCGCCATTCGGTCCTGGACGGTGCGTTTGTATCGGACAAGGACACCTCTTGTGAGAGATAAATCATATAGTAGGTAAATAAGTCTAAACCATGACTAAAGAATGTCCGGTCGTTGAGATGGCTCCGCCGGCCGGACCGCTGGACCCGTTCAGGTCGACAGGTCGTGACCGTCGACCTGTGATGCGATTGGCGTGGTCTTGGCTGGGTTTGCCGCTCAGGCTGGGCGGGGTACACTTAGGACCGGCAGGCCAGGTCTTGGCCCGGATCAGCAGCAACAGATGATCGAGGAAGGGTAGGTGGACGGATGGCCCGGGATTACATCCCCGCGCGTGAGGCGCGCATCGAGATGATCGTGGTGAATTCGCGCTTCATCGCCTCAGCGGCGCCGGCATTCAGCGTCGAGGAGGCGCGTGCCTTTGTGGATTGTGTGCGCGAGGTGTATGCCGACGC
>JAXGUU010000297.1:0-5233 GCA_040774145.1 Anaerolineae bacterium | reverse complement strand
GGGATCCTGTCGAGAACGCCGGCCTTCTGCCTTGGTTTACCCTCACGGCGCTCCTGCACGGGGCCGTCATGCAGGAGGAGCGGCGCGGCTTCCACGTCTGGAACATGCTGCTCGCCATCTTCTCGTTCGTGCTGGTGCTGTTCGGGACCTTTGCGACGCGCAGCGGCATGATCCAGTCGGTTCACGCCTATGCGCAGTCGAACCTGGGCGGGTACTTCCTCTCGGCCATCGGCGTGGTGCTGGTGGGCTCTCTCGCGCTGCTGGTCAGCCGTCGCAAGGTGTTGGCAAGTAAGGTCAGTCCGGAGGCCCTGTTGTCTCGGGACGGTATGTTCTATCTCACGTTGATCCTGTTCGCCACGTTGACGCTCTCCGTCTTCATCGGCAGCATCCTACCGACGATCACCGAGGTCCTGACCTCGCGGCGCTTCGAGGCCGGGCCGGCATGGTTCGACAGGGTAACCGGGCCGCAGTTCGGCCTGTTGGTGCTGATCATGGGGGTCTGCCCCTTGTTGGGTCGCGCGGCTGCGACGCTGGTGCGCTTGCGTCGCCGGCTCTGGGTGCTTGCGCTGGGGGCTGTGGGCGCCCCTTTGACGGCGGCTGTCTTCGGATTCCGCGAGCCTGTCTCGCTCCTGGGGTTGGGTGTGGTCGGGCTGGCGGGTATGGTGACGACCGCGGAGTTGATTGAGGGGGCGGTCACGCGCAGTCGCCGCACCGGGGAGGCGCCGCTCAACGCCCTGTGGCGCCTGTTGCGCCTGCAGCGGCGCACCTATGGCGGCTATCTGGTCCATGCGGGCGTCGTCCTGATGGCTGTGGGGATATTGGGGACACGTCTTTATCCTTTCGAGGTGGAGCGGACGTTCCAGAGGCTGGAGCAGGTCGAGGTGGGGCGCTATACGTTGGTCTATGAAGGACTTCGTCAGGAGTTCGTCGACGACCACGTGCGGACGTATGCGACGGTGTCGGTCTATGGTGACCGCGGCTACCTCGTGGGGCTCGAACCGCGCCTGGATCGCTATACGGGCGGGAATCAGACCCTGACCACACCGGCCCTACGTCCGAGCGTGCGCGAGGACCTCTACCTGATCCTCTCCGGCTGGTCTGATAACGGGGAGATCGCGACCTTCAAGATCGTGATCAATGCACTCGTCAATTTCCTCTGGCTCGGAGGACTGGTCTTCCTTGCCGGAGGGGCCTTCGCGTTGTGGCCCCGCATGCAGAGTCGCACCTGGAACCTGGTGGCGCTGGTGATCGCCCTCGCCCTGCTCAGTGGGGCGGCTTGGGCGATGTGGGGGGCCACGCACGGCATGATCCTTGGCGGCACCGGACGTCCGCTCGTGGGAGAACCGGCGCCCGACCTCCGGCTCACGTTACTTGACGGATCAGCTGTCTCCCTGGCGGAGTTGCGGGGGCGGGTCGTGCTGATCAACTTCTGGGCATCGTGGTGCCCTTCGTGTGTGGAGGAGATGCCCGCACTGCAAGATGCATGGGAAGCTTACGAGGAACTCGGTGTGACCTTCTTGGGTGTGGCCTACAAGGATGATCAGAGCGCCGTCGAGGCCTCGATGCGAACCTATGGTACGACCTATCCTGTGGGCTTGGACGCGGGTGACCGTATCAGCCGGCTCTATGGCATCACCGGCATTCCTGAGACCTTCATCATCGATGCCGGCGGCGACTTGGCGTTCGCGCACATCGGACCGATCACGGCGGAGGGATTGTCCGCGGCGCTCGATGCTACGCTTGGGCAGTCGGATAACTAAAGGCGGAGAGGCTATGGGCTGGGGATCTTTGTTGGTGAGTCTCGCGGCGTTGATCGGGGTGAGCGCGTATGTCGCGCGCCCGCTGTTTCGCTCATCGCCTGATGCTGACCGGGTGATTGAGGCTTGGATCGCGCAGGCCAGATCCGAACAGCGTGGATCCGCCCATGCTGCGCCGCAGGACCTGCCTGTGGCTGCAGGGGCGGGGGTCGCCGATGACGTCATCAATTTCTGCCCGACATGTGGCCGCCGGGTCGAGCCGGACCACGTCTACTGCCCTGCGTGTGGCAGGCGGCTGACGAAAGGAGAGGCGCTGTGATGTCGCGGGCGCTTGTTCGGCGGCTGTCGCTCCTCGTCGTCCCCCTCGTCGCGTTTGGCGGATGGTTGCCGCAGGATGCCCTGGCCAAGGTTATCCTGCCGCAGACCGGCGCGGAGGCCGCCGGCGTGCAGATCGACCAATCGCATATCTTCATCGTACCGGCGGGCGCCCGCATTCAGATCGCCGAGTACTATCTCGTCGGCAATGGCGGCACGACGGACTATGAAGGCGTGTTGGCCGACGGCGACGTCATGACGACGATTGCTTTCGAGCTGCCTGAGGATGCGACGGCTCTGAGTTTCGATGGTCCAGGCATCGGCGAACGCTATGTCGGCGAAGGGCGCCGCTTTGCCGATACCCAGCCTATCCCTCCCGGTACAGCCGTGGTCGAGATCGGGTTCAGCTATGAGGTGCCGCTGCGAGATGAGATCCGGCTGACACGCTCTCTTGACGTGCCCGTGGCCTCGACAGTGATCCTGGTGAGGGGTGAGGGCCTCGGCCTGACCGGGGAGGGCCTGACCTACACCGGCGACATCGAGACGGGCATGGGTACGGCAGCATCGTACATCGCCGAGGGGCTTGAGTCGGGTGTGGCGCTGCGGGTGCAGCTGACGTCGCACGAGGTCGCCGCACCGACGGCGCCGACGGCACCGATGACGCGTACCGAGGAGCGCCAGACGGGGGTTGAGCTCTTAATCGGGCTCCTGGCAGTCGGCGTCGCCGGCGTGATCGTGTGGCGGCTATGGCGATCGCCTGCTATGCCCCAGATGCCCGAGCCGGCAAGGGCGGTCATCGCGGAGATCGCAGCCCTTGATGCGGGCTATGAGCAGGGTCGGATCGCCGCGGAGCTCTACCGAGAGGAACGGGAGGCGCTGGTGCGCAAGGCGCGCCCATGGGTCCACGAAGGGGAGCGAGCCGTGTGATGCGCTGCGCGAGGCTCGGACGCAGTGGGGGGTGGCCACGGTGATCTTGGAAGCCGTGGGACTGACCAAGGCCTATGGTCCGCGACGTGCCCTGGTTGAGGTGGATCTGCAGGTGGACGAGGGTGAGACCGTGGTATTGGTCGGCCCCAATGGCGCGGGAAAGACCACGCTACTGCGCACCTTCGCCACGCTGCTGCAGCCCACGTCGGGCACGTTGCGGGTGGCGGGGCTCGTCCCAGCCGAGGCCGGGCATGAAGTGCGCCGGCAGATCGGTTACCTCTCCCACCGAACGCTGCTCTATGATGACCTGACGGCGGATCAGAACCTCCGCTTCTACGCGCGCGCCTACGGTGTGCCTGACGCCGAACCGCGCATCACGGACCTGCTCGGACGCGTCGGCCTCCTGGAGCGGCGGGGCGACCTGGTGCGTGCCTTTTCGCGCGGTATGCAGCAGCGTCTGGCGGTGGCGCGCACGGTTCTGCACCGCCCGCGGCTGCTGTTGTTGGATGAGCCCTATGCGGGACTTGATCCCGTCGCAGCAGATGCGTTGACGGACCTCCTGACGGACCTCGCCGGGGAGGGCTGCACGCTCGTGCTCACCACGCACCATCTGGAGGGGATCGCGACCGACTATGCGCGCGCCGTGGTGCTCAACCGCGGTCACGTCGTTTACGATGGCGTCGTCGATGATCGAGCGGCCTTCCCGGCGCTCTACCGGGAGTTGGTGGGCGTGTCGTCGTCTCACGTCCCCCCCAAGAAACCGCGCTCGGTACCGGCCCAGGTGGTGGCTGCCGGGCAGGACGCGCCCGCTGCGGTGCGATCGAGCTATCTGCGCCCTCTCGCTGCCATCGTCGCGAAGGACATCGCCGCCGAACTACGCACCCGCGAGATCCTGAGTGCGATGGCGGTCTACGCGATCCTAGCGATGTTGATCTTCAGCTTTGCGCTGGATCTGCGTGGCGCCACAGCACGCGCGGCGGCGCCGGGCGTGCTCTGGGCCACGATTGCGTTCGCCGGCACGTTGGGACTGAGCCGTTCCATGGCACGGGAACAAGAGTCCGGTGGTATGGATGGGCTGTTGCTTGTGCCCGCCGACCGTACCGCGATCCTCTTGGGTAAGGCGGCGGGCAACCTGATGCTGATGTTGGCCCTGGAGGTCGTCCTGTTACCGCTGGCAACCGTGCTGTTCAACGTTCGCCTGCTGAGTCCCGGCATCGTCGGCATTGTGCTGTTGGGAACGGTCGGGTATGCATTGGCTGGCACGCTATTGGCCGCGATGGCAGTGAATACCCGGTCGCGCGAGATCATGCTGCCCATCCTGCTGTTGCCGCTTGTCGTGCCGCTGCTGATCGCGGCGGTTCAGTCGACGGAGGGTCTGCTCGAGGGCCTGGCCTGGTCCGAACTGGGTGGTTGGACGAGGCTGCTGGTGGTCTATGACCTGCTGATCGCCGCAGCGATGCTTTTCACTTCGGAGACGGTAGTGGAGGCCTGAGCTTGGTGGCAAGGGGAGCGGCGATCATGCAAAGAGGGCGCGTCGGTGATGTGGCACTGGGTATTCTGAGTGCAGTCGCCTATCTTGGGGCGCTGTGGATGGTGTTCGGCTATGCCCCGCGTGAGGCCACGATGGGCGATGTGCAGCGCATCTTTTACTTCCACGTGGCGTCGGCGTGGGTGGGCTTCTTCGGCTTCTTCGTAACCTTTGCTGCCGGCATTCTCTATCTCATCCGCGAGGAGCGCCGCTGGGATATTGTGGCGCTCTCATCCGCCGAGGTGGGGCTGGCGTTCATCACGATGACACTGCTAACGGGTATGCTATGGGCTAGGCCGGTATGGGGTGTCTACTGGACGTGGGAACCGCGGCTGACAATCTCGGCGGTGCAGTGGTTGCTCTACGTCGCATATGTCATGTTGCGCGGTTCGGTGATGAGCCCCGAGCGCGAGGCCCGGTTTGCGGCGGTCTACGGCATTGTTGCCTTCGTGACGGTGCCGCTCTCGTGGTTCGCAATCCGTTGGTGGCGTACGATCCATCCGGTGGTGGTCACTGCTGAGGGGATGGCGATGACGCCGAGGATGATGCACACGCTCTTTGTCTCGCTTGGGGCCTTCACGGTTGTCTACGTGACCCTGCTGTTGCGGCGGATACGGCTGGAGCGGCTGCGGGATCGTTTGGCCGACTTGCGGCTCGCGCAGGAGTCCTGAGGGAGGGTGTTATGCCCGTATATCTGATTGCGGCT
>JAXGUU010000296.1:0-5270 GCA_040774145.1 Anaerolineae bacterium | reverse complement strand
GTTGCGCAGCGTGAACTGCGGCTCGCCGACCTCGTCGGTCGAAGCGCTTTCCGCTGTGACGATCAAGCCCGGCTCGGTCGTGTCCCGGTAGACGCGTGTCTGTGCACAGTCCGGTCGGATGATGCGCAGACCGGTCGTCCCCAGGCGCCGGTGGATGTCGTCGGCCTCGAGCGTGGACGTGCACAGCATCACCCACGTGGGCCTCGGACGCTCCTCCACTCGGTAGAGAAAGAGCGCGTGCCCCAACCGCGCGAGGGGTTCTTGGCCACGGAACCACGCGAAGGTGTTGATGTCGGGAGCGTAGGCCCCCTGGAGCACCGTCGCGCCGATGGCGTAGAGCCCGGGTGCCGGATACCACGGTGCAAAGGACACCGCTCGGGGGTCGGGGGGCAGAAAGTCGGCGTCGATGCCGTAGGCCTGCGGGCGAGCAGGGCTGAAGTGAGCATAGTAGACGCGGCGCTCGGCGTGCTCATCCATCCACGCCGACAGGTCCCAGAGATTCTGTCCCCAGTCGAGGTTCGAGTCGACGAGGGCCCGGTAGCCGCCTGATGCGCCCCCGGCGAGCTCATTGAAGAAGGTCAGGGGATAGGGTAGGGTGCCCAGCGTTCCCACGGTGAGCCAGACAAGGCTCGCTGCCAGAAGGCCGCGCGCCGGACGGAGGTATAGGGTTGGCACGGCGTCGCGCCGCGTCAGGACCATCGCGACGGTGATGTACATGAAGGGAAGGATGGGCAGGAGATGGCGATAGCCGATGTTCACGGTGCTGAAGAGGCTTGCGCCGGCGTAGAGCAGGGGAAAAAGCGCAAGCGCCGTCGCGGCAACGGCTCGGTGCGGCACGTGCAGGATGTCGTCGAAGCGGCGACGGGCATATCCGGTGGCGAGCGCCACAGACGCGAGGGTGAGGAGCAGCACGGGCAGCGGCGTCTTCAGCACGAAGGCCAGCGGGAAGTACCACCACCATCCGTGGCTGCTCACCCTGCCCAGGGCGAAGGTGGGATGACCCAGGTCGTAGTGCTCGTTGAGCGAACGGAAGATCTCGATGTGGGTGGCGGCGGGCACTGGGATGCCCCCCTCTGCGATGGGGCGCAGCTCGAACCCGTAGCCGGCCCAGACAACCAGCGCGGCGAGGGCGATCAGGGCTAGCGTCCTTAGGGTCGCCAACTGTAAAGTGTAGGAAACCTGTCGTGATCGGGCCCACGCCTCAGCCAGCAGCACGAGCGCCGCGACGGGGACCAGCATCAGCGCCGAGACCTTGGTGAGCTGGGCCAGGCCCAGCAGCACACCTGTGAGCGCCAGCAGTCGACGCCGGCGTGGTGCAGAGGGGGCACGCAGGGCGCGGTATAGAGTGTAGAGCGTGGCGACGCTGAAGAGCACCGCACCGGTGTCGGTGGTGATCAGGGCGCCGTGGGCGATGGCATTGGGGTCGAGGGCGTAGAGGAAGAGCGCCGGCAGCGCGGCGTGCCGTCCCCCCAGGTCATGCGCCCAGCGGTAGACCATCGCGCCGATGAGGGCGTTCAGCAGCAGGATCGGCACGCGACCCGCGACGGCGATGCGGTGCGGGTGCGGATAGGACCAGACGATGGCGTCGGTAAGGGCCGAGAGACTGGCGATCTCCCAGCCCTCCACCTGCGCCGGGTCGGGCAGATCACACTGGAAGAGCAAGGGCGCGCCGGCGAGCACGTTCGCCAGGGGCGGGTGGATGTGGACAGGCTGTAGGCGCAGGTCGCGCGTGCGCAGCGTGGTGTAGCCGACGGCGAGGTGTGGCCCTTCGTCAAACGTGATCGATGCCCGCACGACCTGGGTCATCCCCAGACCGAAGGCGAGGGCGAGGAGCAGATAGGGGAGCGCTCTGGAGACGCCGCGCGGGAGGCCACGGCGGTGGATCATGGCAGGATCTCAATGCTGGTCAGCGCGACGTCTGCCTGACCGGACGTCGTCAGGACCGGCGTGCCGGCCCCATCGAGCAGACCGAGGACCAGTCGGTAGCGACCCGGCGGGGTCGCGGGGTTGAGGTTGACGTCGTAGTGGGCCTCGATGACCGCGGCGCTATCCCACTGCGCGGGAGGATCCCGGTGAAAGACGGTGGGGGCGCGGACGAGATCGCCGCCCCAAATGCCGCCGGCGTCGTCAATGAGGTGGACGAAGGGGGTGAGCTCACCGTGCACCTCGCCTGTGCGTTGCCAATAGAGCGTGACGTGGAGCCAATTGCTTGGGGGATGGAGGAGGTTGTCGGTGGGCGGCAGCGCCTCCGTATCCACCTCATATCCCACCAGGGCGAGCCCACCGTCGAAACCCGCTGTCAGCGGTGTCGCGCGGGCGGGGAGCCGGTCGTGCTGCCGGCGGACGCTGTAGCCCAGGACGGCGATCTGTCCATTGTTGGGGTAGACCCCCGCGATCTGCGGATAGAGCAGACCGGCGACCTCCTGGAGGCGGTTGTGGGGCGCCATGGCCTGATCCTGGTGCAAGATGAGCCACAGCACCCGGGCATCATGTTGGTCCTCCAGTACGTCCCGATAGAAGGCCTCGGGCTGGTAGGCGTCTCCCTGGAAGCGGATGACCGGGATGTCCCCTTGGTCATAGCGCTTGATCGCTCTGTCAACGTAGTGGGCATAGGTGATGATGACGTCGTCGGGATCGGCAAGGCGCTCCACGTAGCCAACCGCAGCCCGGAAATCGGTGCGTTGGTAGTAGGGATCGGTGACGATGCGATGGTTTGCCCATCCGTTGAAGACGAGCAGACCTAGCAGTCCGATCCAGCCCAACCGCCGTGACCAGGTGATCAGTTGATCAGCCGCCAGCGCCAGGACCAGTGTGAAGATGAGGAAGACGGCGCTCAGGTATTTCGGTGAGAAGACCGGCACGAAGAGAGAGACGGGGTAGAAGATCGCCAGAGGCAGGAGGAGCATGCCGGTGATCCAGAGCCCGGTTCGCCATCCCGCACGCCACGCGCGGTAGAGGCCCAAGGTCAGCGCAACTGCAGCGAAGCTCATCAGCATCCACAGGCGGGGCACGTAGATGCGCGACACGCGCAGGAGGTACTCTGATGCCAACTCCTGCAGCATGTGGGAGGGCTGGACGAAGCCCTTGCTGACATCCTGTAGCTGGAACCCCGGCAGCAGCCGCCACACGAAGCTGACCACGGGCAAGTAGGGTAGGATCACCACGAGCATCGTGACGACGTAGCTCACCAGCACGCGCGGTCGCCTGAGCTGCGTTGCGATCACCAGGATGCCCTGCGCGGCAATCGTGAAGGCACCGAAGAAGTGACTGTAGCCTAGGAGGTTGAGCGTGATCCCGTAGCCCAGCCAGAGCCACCAGCGGTTGCGACGCGTAGCGCGCACGAGTAACAGCGTCGTGAGCGCAGCAAGCGCCATATGGAGGGCGTACATCTTGGCCTCTTGCCCGAACCAGACCGCGAAGGGCGAGACCGCCAGCAGCAGGGCGGTGAAGCCGGCGACCCGGCGTCCGAACCAGGTCCTGGCGAGCTGCCACATCAGGGCGACCGTCAGCACAGAGAAGAGAGCGGAGACGTAACGGAGCGCGAAGTCGCTGCCCCCCGTCATCTGCCGCCAGCCCCAGAGCAACAGGAAGTAGAGAGGGCCATTGTGTTCGGGCGAGATGATCAGTTTCACCATCTCGATGAACGGATGATCCACGAAGTAGAAGGCCTGGACCTCATCGATCCAGAAGGACTGCCACTCCAGCGTCACGGTACGCAGCAAGTAGGCTAGCAGCACGAACGCCAGCGGCAACCAGAGGGATTTCCAGGTCGGGTGCCAACCACCGGACTCGGGCGGGCCGGCCTGTCGGGCTGTGCGGTACATGTTCATAGGGCTCATTCTACCATAGGATGAGGTCGGGGTAATGTCGGGCGGGGAAGGGCGGCAGGGCTATCGCTTTCGACCTTCCGGGATGCTCGCAGGCGCGTTGTGTCGTGCGTTTTCGGGCGTCCGACGCCCTATCTGTGGTCAGCGGGGCTCTGCGAGCTTCCCGGAAGATGGCTGGATTGCGCTAGCCCTGGGAACGTGGCTCCGTCGAAAGAGGGTAGTGAAAGCCAGCGCTAGCAGCGCCGCGCCGGCGAAGCCGAGACCGAGACGAAAGGCTCGTGGCCGGTACTGCATGGTGACGCGGTGCTCGCCCGGGGGCACGAGGACGCCACGGAAGATCCCATTGGCCCTGTAGATGGGCGTCGCCTGCCCGTCGACGCGTGCCACCCAGCCGGGAAAGTGCATATCTGAGAGGACGAGCAGGGCTTCATCCGTCGTGCGGACGATGACCTCGGCCCGATTGGCACCATAGGCGACGACCTCCAGGGTGCCGCTCCCATCGTTGTCCAAAGTCGGCCCTCCCTCGACGGTGGCGATGTGCGCCGGCTCGAACCCCGGGTCGAAGAGCGTAGCATAGGCTGCCTCGATGGACTCGACACGAAGCGTGCGGTAGACAAGCCACATCCTGGGCAGCGCGTTGGTGTTGAGGTGCACGTCGACCGCGGGCGCGTCGACGAAGACGGGCCAGATGCCCTCCCCGCCGGGCGGCGCGTCCTTGGGTACGATGATGTACTTGGCCCCCAGGAGCCGGTAGGCCGGCGAGCCCTTGCCAGGGATGCCCCAGTAGAACTGCGTGTACGAGAAGAGCTCCATCGGATTACCCGAACCCTGGGGGACCTCGAAGCCGGCAGCCACGAGGACCGACGGTGAGAGCAGCCCCCGTGCTGCGGCATCGACATCCACGCGGTACCAGCCGGGGTCATTCCTCAGGTAGGCGATGGCGGGATGCATGGTGTGTTCGCTCGGACGCTCGATCTCGACCCATGCGCCGGATAGGATCAGCTCACCGGTGAGCAGGATGAGTAGCGCTGCGCTTGCGAGGCGGCGCCATCGTGGAGCGATCCACACCAGGGCGAGGGCGACGACGATAGCCGTTGCAGCGATGGCGAGGCCCTCCATCGCAGGTCCGCGCCGGTTCCCCGGGACAGCCTGCAGCCACCGCGATGCCTGCGTACCGATGAGCAAGCCGCCGCTGACCAGCAGCAGGGACCAGAGGGCGAGGGTGACCCGCGGGCCTGCCCCGCGCGACTTGGTTGAAGGGCGCGCGCGGGCGTGGAGCGCCTCAACCCCAGCCGCCGCCAACACCGCTAGAGCGAAGGCGAAGAGGAAGATCGCCCGGGCGGGCTTGTTCATCCGCGCGATCAGGTCGAAGCGCGTGAGCCAGGGATAGAGGGGGCCATCGAAGCCCAGCGCGAAGAGGAGTCCTCCGGCCCCGATCAACAG
>JAXGUU010000295.1:0-5289 GCA_040774145.1 Anaerolineae bacterium | reverse complement strand
GCCCTTCCAGGGGTCGCCCTCGTGTCCACGAGCGAGCTCCCAGGTCGTGTAGCGGGTGTGATAGGTCGCGCCACCGTCTTCCCAGTAGTGATAGTGATCGCTCACCAGATGCGTGTAGATCCCTTGGGCCTGTAGGATCTCCGGCACCGAATCATCGAAGGGCTCCAGAGGCCCCCAGCTCCGGTGCAGGAAGTTGTAGCGCCCCGTGTGGAACTCGCGGCGGCAGGGCATACACGGCATACTGCCGACGTAGCTGTTGTCGAAAGCGACCGTGCGCTCAGCCAGGCGCTCGAAGTTGGGTGCGTGGACCCAGTCACAGCCATAGGGCGGCAACATATGCCGGTTCAACGAATCGAACATCACCATAATCGCGCGCATAACCACCTCCTTGAAATAGCAGTGGGGACCGAAGGACGCCCCGTAGGATCCTATCCCCTTGTTGGCCTCTACCTTCAGGCGTTCGCCACATCCGCCCGTCGAATCAACTCCTCCTGCTCGAGAGGCCCCAGGTCGACGAAGCGTGCATTGAACCCGGCGATCCGCACCAGCAGGTCGCCGTGTCGCTCGGGATGGGCACGGGCCTCTCGCAGCAGCTCAGCATCCAGGACCGCGACCTGGAGTTCCTGCACACCTTGCGCGAAGGCGGTCTCGATCAACGCAAGCAGGTTGAGCTGCATCTCCGGGTCACGCCACGCCGAGGCGCCGCCTGTGATCTGTGCCGGCAGCGTCAGGTTGAGATTGGTGCCGCCCGCATAGCTCTCAGAGATCCGCAACTTCGCGACGCTATTCAGGACCCCCGTCGGGCCGGCCCACGAGGTGCCGACCTCTGGCCCGATGCTATCCGCCACCGGCGTCCACGCCAGGCGACCGTCAGGCGAAGCAGCGATCTGCTTGCCGTCGAGGTGGTGCAAGCTCCGCACCACGTGGCAGACCATGTGGCCGGCGTTTCGCCGGACGCCGGGGACGTCGTCGATCGAAGCGCCATTCAGCACGCGCTCACGCATCGCCACCAGCAGGGGAGCATAGCGGTCAGCGCGCGCGTCGTCGTTTCCCCACTTGGGAGCCGCCCGCAACCGCGCCCTCAGCTCCTCAGCTCCTACGAAATTGGCCCGCATAGCCGCGACCAGATCCGCCATCGAAGCAGCGCGCTCCACAAAGACCACCTGTTGGATGGCCGCCAGCGCATTGACCGCATTCGTCAGCCCGCGCTCATAGAGATTGGATAGATGGTAATCCATCCCGACCATGAAGTCCTGCCCCCGGCGGATCCCGTGGTACATCAACGCCGAGGTGAGGGGCATCGGCATCTCTGCCGCCACGCGCCGCCGATACGCCAAACCCTGCCTCCGCATCGCCGGCAACGTCTCCACCATACGGCCTTCCAGCAGGTCTAGAAGGTCGTCCACGGACGCGATTGCATTCGGATCGGTGTGGGTCAGCAGGACGTCGTTCAGCAGCGCCAGGACCTGCACCGTGCCGTTGGTCGCCGTCGCCGACTCCGCAGAACGACCGGGAATCCCGAGCTCATTGCAGCCGATCACGCAGTAGTCCCAGGCGTCCTCAGGAGCCACACCGACGCAAATGAAGCCCCCCGCTGTGACCACATCGTCGATCAGGAGCGGCACACTGACGCCCGCCGTAAGCATCTCTATCGCGCGGCGCTTGACCTCACGATCGACGTTGGCGTGCCATCTCAGGAAGAGATGCGGGTCTCCAACGCGCACAAGATCCGCCGCATCGAGAAAGGCACGCGTGAGCAGATTGCACTGATCCACGCCGTGCCGATCGACGCCCCCCACGGTGATCGCCTGCGTCTTGGACCCCCGTCCGAAGATGGCGTTGGCGTTGACCTTCAACAGAAAGGCAGCGACCAGGTTGGTGGCAAGTTCGGGATCCAGATCCGGTGTGACGAAGGGCGCCAGGACGCGATCGGGGAGCCCAATGGAGACAGACAGACCGTGGCCCTCGATGTGAAGCGCCAGATGCACCAGGAGGATTGCCTGTAGGGCCTCAAAGAGATCCCGCGCCGGCTGTGCGGGCACATGACGACAGGCCCGTGCGACGCGCAGATGGGCCGCACGAATCACCGGATCGGTCTCCCGGTCGGCGGCTGCCTCCGCCGCCTCAGCATAGCGTTCGGCCCAGGCCATCACTGCCCGCAGCGCGATACCCATCGCCTGACGATAGATGCGCTCGTCACCACCGTCCCGGTGGTGTGTACCGGCAGACCGATGGTGTGTATCGGCAGACCGATGGTGTGTATCGGCAGACCGATGGTGTGTATCGGCCTCGGCCCGGTCCGCCAGGGCCGCCAGACCCACGTGAACCACGCGGTCTAGGTCCACCGCCAGATGCCCGATAGCAGCATGCCCTCCGAAGCTGCGATCGACCCAGAAGGTGGATAACTCCTGGGGGATCTCTCCATCAAGAAGGCCGGTCAACTCAGGATGCTCCAACAGGATCTGTGCATCATAGCCGAACCCATACTCGGGAAGCAGCATCCAGGCACGCGGGCGTGTGGACATATTGCCCGCGAAGAGGGGATTGCTCTGGAGATCGAGCGTCATATGCCGGAGCACATGGTCCAGGACCTTCGCTCGCTTCAGCGGCGGAGGATCGCCCTCGAAGCACCGGAAGGCCTCGGTCACCAACCACGCGCGCTCGAGACAGACCGTGTCCTCCGTCGCCAGGAGCCGATTGCGAATACCCAGGATAAGATCACGCATCCGAGCAGCGCTCCCACCCGTCCACTCCACACGACCTGCCTGCACATTTCTCCATTCGACGGTGCACAAACCACCCTCCCCGTGTCCGCATCGGTAACGACGCTGTGATCATAGCATCGAAGGGCCATTTCGACGAAACAGCCTTCATCGGTATACTGGGGACAGCAACGCAGCAACGTACAAACACCGGTGGTCGGCACAGGCAACAGGATGTCGATCCCGCTAACCGAGTCCGTACGCTGCAGAATCAGCGAGAGGAGACGGAGAATGGCTGAGACACTGCCCGACAGCACCTACGACGAGACACAAGTACCCGACTACACGTTACCGGACCCGCTCATCTGTGAGGATGGCACGCCGGTCGCTGACGCGGACGTATGGATGGCGCGCCGCCGTCCGGAGCTTCACTCGCTCTTCGAGACCTATGTCTATGGACGCGCCCCGGCACCACCTGAAGCGATGTCCTTCGATGTCCGCACGACCGCGGTAGGGGCCCTCGAGGGTCTCGCGACGCGCAAAGAGGTCACGATGCGCTTCACGGAGGATGACGGCGGACCGGAGCTCAATCTGCTGATCTACCTCCCGGACCGGAGAAACGGTCCGGCGCCCCTGTTCCTTGGCCTTAACTTCACGGGCAACCACACGATCCATGCCGATCCCGGCATCACGCCCTCGAAGGCCTGGGCCGCCGACCATCCGGAGCTGGAGGTCGCGGAGACGCGCGGCACCTCCGCTTCCCGTTGGCCGGTCGAGATGATCCTTCGGCGCGGTTACGGACTGGCGACGATCTACCGTGGCGACATCGATCCGGACTACGACGATGGATTTCGCAACGGTGTTCACGGCCTCTTCGCACACGACGACAGCCAAGGCGATGCCTGGGGCACGATCAGTGCCTGGGCTTGGGGCCTGAGTCGCGCCTTGGATTACTTTGAGACAGACGGTGACATCGACGCCGCCCACGTCGCCGTGATGGGCCACTCACGACTGGGCAAGACGGCCCTCTGGGCCGGCGCGACAGACCCGCGTTTCGCCCTGGTTATCGCCAACAACTCAGGGTGTGGTGGTGCAGCGCTCTCCCGACGCGAGTTCGGCGAGACCGTCAAGCGCATCAACACGGTCTTCCCACACTGGTTCTGCTCCAACTTCAAGCAGTACAACGACCGCGTCGCCGACCTTCCGGTCGATCAGCACGAACTCATCGCGTTGATCGCGCCGCGCCCCGTCTACGTCGCCAGTGCAGAGGAGGATCTCTGGGCCGATCCGCGCGGGGAGTTCCTCTCCGCACGAGCCGCCGGGCCGGTCTACGACCTATTCGGCCTGCAGGGCCTCCCCGTCACCGAGATGCCGGCGATTCACCAACCCGCTCAGGGCAGCGTCGCCTATCATATCCGGGCGGGCGGTCACGACGTGACACCCTATGATTGGGAGCAGTATCTGACCTTTGCCGATCACCACTGGAAGCTCTAGGAGCGGAGGGAAGGCCATACGATGCAGATCATCCAGTTCACAGATCCGGAGCGCGATTGCCGTGTGGGGATCGTCCGCGACGCTGAGACGATCGAGGTCCTGGCGGGTCAACGGACCGTCTATGACCTGGCCCTCGATGCGATCCGCAAGGGACAGTCCCTGACACGGCTGCTGAGCGAACAGGCGATCAAGGGCAGGGTTGAGTACGCGACGCTCATCGACGAGCGCCGGATCCTCCCGCCCGTGGTACACCCTGACCCGGCGCACATGCTGGTCACGGGCACAGGACTGACCCATCTGGGAAGCGCCGACGCCCGTGATCGCATGCACCAGGTCACCGAAGTCGAGCTGACCGACAGCATGCGGATGTTCCAGATGGGCCTGGAGGGCGGGAAGCCGGCGCCGGGCGAACTCGGCGTGCAGCCCGAGTGGTTCTACAAGGGCGACGGGAGCATCGTCGTCGCACCCTACCGGGCCCTCATCAGTCCCTCCTTCGCGCTCGACGGCGGCGAGGAGCCCGAACTCGTCGGCATCTACATCATCGGGCCCGACGGCGATCCCTACCGGTTGGGTTTCGCCCTGGGCAACGAGTTCTCGGATCACGTGATGGAGAAGCAGAATTACCTCTACCTCGCGCACTCCAAGCTGCGGCCCTGCTCGTTCGGGCCCGAGCTCCGCATCGGCGAGCTGCCCGCCGAGGTCCACGGCACGGTGCGCATCCTGCGTGACGACGTCACACGCTGGGAGCGCGCCTTCCGGAGCGGGGAGGAGCATATGTCGCATACCATCGCCAACCTAGAGGCCCATCACTTCAAGTATCGCCAGTTTCGCCGTCCGGGTGACGTCCATGTACACTTCTTGGGTACCGGCACCCTCAGCTTCACGGAGGGCATCGTCGTGGCCCCGGGCGACGAGGTCGAGATCGAGGCCGAGGGCTTCGGACGCCCCTTGCGGAATCCGGTTGCTGTGAGTCAACGTAACGGGGCCACCGTCCACATGCTGTAAGAAGACACACCCGTTGTTTGCTGTATAATGGCAGCCATTGATCGAGACACACGGGCTGCGCACGTCGCCGACCTCAGTAGCTGATCGG
>JAXGUU010000294.1:0-5361 GCA_040774145.1 Anaerolineae bacterium | reverse complement strand
TGGAACCGGCGGATGCTGCTCTACGTGGGCAACGGACACCTGCGGGTTGGGGACGACGCGTGGTTTGACCTCACGTCAGATGACAACCTCGCCGTCCTGGCCCCCGGCGCGACACCCTCATATGCCGACGATGTGGGGATCGCCTTTATCTCTCACCATCCGGAGGTAACCGCGGCGTCATTTGGCGTTCTCGTCGACGGGGTGAGGGAGACGCAGCTCCCTAGTCCTGCACCGTGAAGCTGCCGAGGACGACCGCCCGATCGGTTGGCTGTTCACCCTCGGAGGTCTCCGCCGGGAGCCGCTCCATCGTGGCCGGGTGGTAGAGCCCGACGGCGAGCGTGTAGGTGCCCGGTGGCAGCGCCTCGGGCAGGGCGAAGCGATGGGTGTCCGGCACCCGATCTCCCGGCTGCCAAGCGCCGGTCGGATAGCGCCCCTCCATCGGCACACCATCGTGTCCGGTCAGGCGCGCGCCGTCCGGTCCCAGGAGGGCGACGAAGACCGTCGAGTCCGCGGCAGGTGCGGATGCCGCTTCCCAGTATAGCGTTACCTGGGCATCGTGACCTGCCCTCAAGCGCGCAGGCAGCTCTGCCGCCACCAGCCGAATCCCGCCCTCAAAGCGCGCGCCGACGGGCGTCGCCTCCGATGGAATGGTACCCTCCCATGGCACGGCGACGTAAGCCAACTTCAGCCCATCTAGCCCGGCGTCCGGCACACTCAGGTCGAGGTGGTAGGCACCTACTGGGGTCGTGGCTGTGGTGGTTAGGACGAAGCGCTCGGCGATGGTTTCGCCAGGCATCCACCAATCGACGGGAACGGACGTGGGGAGCGGGTGCCCGGCCTGAGCGTAGTTCTCGCTCGTGAGCGGGGAATAGACGCGCACGATCGCCCAAGACGCTGCCTCCACCGGTGCTTCGGCACGCACAAAGAGGGTTAGGTAGACAGGGTCGCCCGGCTTGAGAGCGGGAGGCCATCGGCGGTAGCCCACCACGCGCGCGTCACGACCTAGCGGCACGTCGAGTGGAACAACCTCACCCCGATCATAGGCCTTCTCGCGGTAGCGCCACACCCTGACCGGCGCACGCCCATCCGTGGACGTGCCGAACTGCTGGACCGGCTGGTAACGTTCGTCGAACCAACCGGTGCGCGTCAGGCGATCCCAGCCGAGAGAGCGAGATGAGACACAGAATGCTGGGGGATCCAAGTTCAGGGTCGCCAACTCGCGCATGATGATCTCGCTTTGGGCCGATTCGCCCGTCCACACGATCACCGGACGCCGCGCCGCAACACCGGCCTGGAGATCACCCCACACAACGTCGTCAGGTGCGCTATGGGTTCGCACCCACTCACCGGCATCCGCTTGAAGAGAACGGAGGGCGACAGGGCGTGCGCTCTTCGCGGCGTAGAGGGCGCTGCCTCGGGCGAAGATCAGGGGTAGCGCGATGAGCAGCGATAGACCAACGTGAACATGATCGGCGACGGGGTCACGCCTATCTCGCAACCCTCGCTTCGACAACCGCACGCAGCCCAGACCGGCAGCGATAGCCCCCGCAGCGTAGAGGTTCGCTATGGGGGGCGATGCGCCGCTGCCCAAGGCCGCGGCGCCCCATCCCAGCAGGGCGAGCATCACGGTCGGGCCTCCGGATAGGGCGCCGAGAGCAGCCAGGGGGAGTAGAAGCCAGTAGAAATCGACGGGCAGCCACCGGCTTCCGACCTCGACTAGGGCGCTCCCTCCCCATTGTGGTGCCACCGGCGCCAGATCGAAGGCTACCCAGCCCCCAAGCATACCGGCGCATGCTACCGCCCACACCAGAGCCGGCGCCCAAGGCAGGCGCTTCTCTCGGAGCCATCCACCGATGAGGAAAGCGGTGAGGCCCAACCACGTCGTCCAATCAAAATAACAGCCCAGCCACAACGCGAGCGCCACCGCAGCAGCTCGTTTGCGCCCCTCAATGACACATGCCAGCGCCGACCAGAAGAGCGCCACCACCCAACCGTCGATACCGCCGACGGCGAGTCCCGCGAGCGGCGACAGTCCCAGCAGCGCCGCGACCACCGGCGCTGCGGTCTCGTGCCCGAGCACGCGAACGGCGCGATGACCGGCATAGACTGCGCATCCCCAGCCGATAGCGCCGAAGAGCCAGAGTATAGGGACAAGGGGCACCGGTAGGCGCTCCAACGAGGACAGCAACAGCACGACGAGTGGGAACCGCCAAGGCGTATAGCCCGTCTGAGCGAGGCCGAAGGTCAAATCTCGTCCGGAGACCAGATTGCGGGTCGCGACGATCGCCAGATATCCCTGATCCTCCACATAGGGTCCCCACAGCAACGCGAGAGCCACGGGAAACAACGCGCACAACCACACAGCGTAACGCTGTACCCGGCTCACAGCGTGCCCTGTGGTGGGTCTGCCGACTCTCATAGGGCCGCCGGCAGGCCGTTGGAGCACATGGCGTCACGACGGCGGACCAGGGCGCACGGCTCGAACGCACGGTCAGGCGCGATGCGACCCTTGCGCCCGCTGCTGTTCACCGGTACCGGTTCGCGGACGCCGCGGTCGATAGACCACCCGCAGCAGGTAGGAGGCGCTGCAGACCCTAGAGCGTTCAAGGCAGTCGCCTACGTCACCGCTACGATCTCCGCGGTGCGAAGCTTGTCCTCATCCAGCTCGAGGCCGAGGCCGGGCCTATCAGGCAGCGGGATGCAGCCGTCGGCGTCGATGTGCAGGGGTTCGGTGAAGAAGCTCTGCGTCGTGGCTGGGGTGAGCACCGGCGGATCGTAGGGATACTCAACCATCGGGCAGCTATCGACGGCGGCCATCGCGTGCAGGCTCGCCGCCAGGCAGAGGGGGAAAGAGGCTCCACTCATCAACACGTGCGGGATGATGAGCCGTCCGTAGGCATCGGCGTACTCCGCGACCTTCCGCGCGCCTATGACACCATGGTTGCCGCCCAGGACCAGGTCAGGCTGGAGGATGTCGTAGGCACCTGTCTGAAGATAGGGCCGCCAGTCGTAGGTGGTGGGTACGTGCTCTCCACCGGCGATGAACATGTCGACCGAAGCCGCGATCTCCGCCAACCCCTCAAGGTCGGTCCGCGCGAGCGGCTCCTCCAGGAAGTAGAGACCCAGTGCGTCGAGCTCCTGCGCCACGCGCAGCGCGGTCAGCCGCGACCAGTAGGGATAGCCCTCAGAGAAGTTGTTCTGGTTGGCGTCGACCATCAGCATCACGTCGTCGCCGAGCGCCTCGGCGACCGCGACTACAGCGGCGAGGTCGTCGCGCACGTCCTGACGGTGTAGCCGTAGTTTGACGGCGCGGAAGCCCTCGTCCTTGAGCGCTAACGCTTCGTCCACCAGCGCCCCCGTGGGCAGCAGGCGGCTCGTAGCGGCGTAGACGAGGATTCGGTCGCGGCGGCTGCCGAGCAGCTCATGGAGTGGACGGTCCGCTGTCTTGCCCACCAGGTCCCAGAGCGCGAGCTCAAGTCCCGAGGCGCCTCTACCCGAGGTCTCCGAGCGCACGCCGCTCATATGTCGTGCCCAGAAGCGGCCTACCTCGAAGGGGTCCTGCCCGACGGCGAGACGGGGATCGGCTCCCGTGTAAGGCCCAATGCCGACGAGGCCTTCGTCGGTCGTCAGCCGGTAGATGCTGAACCCAAGCACGGTGCGCGGCTTGCCGCTTGGCTCCCACCAAGCCGCCGACCAGGGCTGGGGCAGGGCGACGGCGTCGTCGATCCTGACGATCTCGGTCTTCACTACTTTCATCGTGTCTCCTTGGGTGGGTTGGGTGGCGGTGGATCTATGCCACCTCGCAGATATCCGGGCGGATCACGCCCCACGTCTGCCTGGGTGTGATCCGCCCGAAACCGAGCGTTCAACGGACCTGAACCGGACCTCTCTGATCCGGAGGTGATGCTCCGAGGCTCAGTCGAAGAAGTCGTTGTCTTCGTCGTTGAGGTAGGGCAGCGCCTTGTCGACGTTGAAGGTGACGCCCAGACCTGGCGTGTCCCAGACGTCGATCAGGCTGTCCGTGACGATGGGGTCGGGCAGTCCCTCGACGATGTCGTACCACCAGTCAGGGTGCGCCACCGGGTACTCAAAAGCGATGTAGTTCTGCGGCAGCGTAGCGGCGACCTGGACGTGGGCCGCGAGGCCGAACACACCGTCGATGACGCCGTGGGGTGCCATCAGGATGCCATGGAGATCGGCATACTCCGCAACCCACTTCAGCTCGGCGATGCCGCCGATGTCGGCGGGATCGGGGCCGATGACGTTGACGGCGTGGGTCTCGATCAGCTCGCGGAAGTTCTCGCGGAGATAGATCTGCTCGCCGGTGTGGATCGGCGTCGAGGTGCTCATCGTCAGCTCGCGGTAGACATCGGCCATCACGTAGGGCGTGTAGTCGCCGGTGATCGTGTCCTCCATCCACATGATGTTGTAGGGTTCGAGCGCTCTGGCGAGCCGGATCGCGTCGGGGACCATGAAGCCGGGACCGCAGTCGAGCGCCAGACCGACCTCGTCGCCGAGGACGTCCTTCATCGCCTCGACGCAAGCGATGATGTGCTTGAATCCCTTATCGGTCAGGGGTCCGCGGTTGGGGTGCGGAGCGCCGCGCTCCACCTCGCCGTAGAAGAAGTGCGGCACGTCGTAGGGCATACGGCTGTGGAAGGCGATGCCCTGCTTGATGAAGGCGAAGTGCTCGGGTGAGTCCTTCATCTTCTGCATGTTCTCGGCGTAGTCCTCGGGCGAGGAGCCGTTCATAGGGAAGCGCACGCCGCCGTTGTAGACGCGGACCTTGTCACGGACCTTGCCGCCCATCAGCTTGTAGACCGGCAAGCCGGCGGCCTTGCCGGCGATGTCCCAGAGCGCCATTTCGATGGCGCTGACCGCGCTGCCCCAGGGCTTGAAGCTGCCCATGCGGCGGATCTTCAGCATCACGCGCGCGACGTCGGTCGGGTCCATGCCCAGCAGATACTGCTTGTAGAAGAGAACGTGCGGCTTGAGGTAGGGCTTGGAGTTCTCCGCCTGGCCAAAGCCGTCGATGCCCTCATCGGTGACGATGCGGACGACCGGGTTCTGGCCGATGATGGCGCACTTCAGATCGGTGATCTTCATTGGGTTGCCTCCGGGTAGTGAGTGTTGTGTCAGCGAATGCAGGTACTACGATAGGGTAATCGAGAAATCCGTCAAGCATGTGGGTCGGAAAGCCGTTCCGACCTCCGGCACCTCCAAGGGGCATGGGCGGGTCAGCTACCCGCCCCACATGAGAGAGGTTCCGACTTCTCAGAATCGGGAAGCCGGGCTATAACTGAGCTGAACCGAAAGGAGGGTCGGCGATGAAGATCGGTGTTGTCTTTCCACAGACGGAGA
>JAXGUU010000293.1:0-5377 GCA_040774145.1 Anaerolineae bacterium | reverse complement strand
GCCTGATCGGTTCGGTGTGAGTGTCCATCGTGCTCCTCCCTTATGTGATGCATATGGTTGTCCCCTACGCCTGCTTCTCCACTCCTCGGGCCTTCTCGGCGAGTTCCGCTTCGACCTCGCGTTCCAGCCGCGCCTCACGCTCCTGCTGGTAGGTGTCGTAATCGGGAACGACGCGCTCGTAGGTCTGGTTCATCAGGGCTGAGGAGAACATGAAGTCGGCTGTTGCGCGATTGGTGGCGGCGGGGATGTTCCACAGGACAGCCAGGCGCAGCAAGGCCTTCACGTCAGGATCGTGGGGCTGGGCCTCGAGAGGGTCCCAGAAGAAGACCAAGAAGTCGATCTTACCCTCCGCGATCATCGCGCCTATCTGCAGGTCGCCGCCCAACGGGCCGCTCTGCATTCGGTTGACGTTGAGTCCGAGGTCACGCTGGAGGACCCAGCCGGTGGTGCCGGTGGCATAGAGCTCGTGACGGCTTAACGATCCGACGTTGAACCGTGCCCAAGCTAGGAGATCGTCCTTCTTGCTGTCGTGTGCGATGAGCGCGATCCGCTTGCGGGCCTCAATCGGCAGTGTTTTGTATTCCATATCACCTCCTCATTCCTTATCTCGAGCATCAGGCTTGCCCACGGAGTATAGGTACGATGGCGTTCAGGGTCAAACTCCCCACGGGTACCTCGCGCGCGATAGGGTTGACACACCACCGCTTTTGTGATTTAGTTGAAGCATTGTCCTGAGATTTCACCTACTGAGCTGAAGGTTTCAGGGGTCATGGCGCAACGAGTCCGCCTTCAAGATGTCGCAGATCTGGCAGGGGTGTCCATCGGCACCGCATCACAAGCCCTCAACCATCGAGTGGGCGTGGCGGCTGACACGCGGGCGCGCGTCATCGACGCTGCGCGAGTGCTGGGCTATCCCATCAAGCTCCCAACGCGGCAGGCGGATGCCCATATCGAGGTCGTCGGCATGCTGACCAAGCACGACTTCGGCTACCCGCCCACCATCAATCCGTTCTACTCGGTCGTTCAGGCGGGGGCCGAGGAGGAGTGCCGCAAACAGGGGATCAGCCTGATGTACGCGAACGTCGAGGTGGATGCCTCCAACCATCCCGTCGTCTGGCCGGCGATGCTGAGTGAGGCGCGCATCGATGGTCTGCTGCTTGTCGGGACCTTCATTGAGAACACCGTGGAAACGCTCAACCGTCGACTTCACCTTCCCATTGTGCTCGTCGATGCGTATGCCCCGCATATGTCCTACGATAGTGTGCTGATCGACAACGTGATGGGCACGTGCCGTGTGATCGAGCACCTGATGGACCTCGGACATCGGTGTATCGGCCTAATCGGAACCAATGCTGGGTCCCCTCCCAGTCTGCTCGAGCGGCGGGATAGCTTTCGCCACCTGCTGCGAGATCGGGGTCTCACCGATAGCTATATCGAGGACTCAGAACTCACGCAGGACTCGGGCAATGTGGCACTGCGGCGCCTGATGGCGCGTGCCCCTGAGGTGACCGCGGTCTTCGCTGCGGCGGACATCGTCGCGGTTGGGGCTCTCAACGCCGCGCGTGATCTGGGTATCGATGTGCCCGCAGATCTCTCCGTGATTGGCTTCGATAACATCGATATCGCAGGCGTGGTCACGCCGCCCTTGACAACGGTACACGTCCACAAGACGTGGATGGGGGCGTTGGGCATTCGGCAGCTCCTGTATCGTGCCGCCGAGCCGCTCCATCCCAAGGTGTCCATCGCCATCGCGACCGAGCTTGTCGTGCGCGATTCCACCGCCGCCGTTCGGGGTCGCGGCTAGGTTGCAGGCCCGCGGCCCAGCGACGGGTAGACGCAGATCCACAAAAGGCAGCGCTCCCGAATCTGACAAGATCCGGGAGCGCTGTGGCAGCTGCGCTACAGCGAATGGGGCCGCTAGATCAGCCGCGCCGGCGTGACTTCAGCGACAGTCCGAGACCCGCAACCAGGAGTAGCCCAGCCGCATAGAGCTCGTAGGACCCCGTGACGGGCATCAGTGGACCGCCGGCGCCGATGGGGGCTACCCCAAACTGAACGACCTGAGAGCCTCCCTCCTGCTCGACCTGGACCCACTGGGGGTTCTCGGATGTGACCTGATAGCCGGAAGGCGCGCTGACGGAGACCTGCCACCAGAAACCGACCTCACCCGCGGGAATAAGTCCCCAGGTGCCGGGGCAAGGCGTGGGCGCATCAGGATCCAGGTAGCTGCAGACGTTGCTCATGCTATCGTCGATCTCGTCCCACGCTGGGGCCGACATCAACTCGATCGTGGTCTTGCCGTCAGCGCTCTCGAGCGTGACGGTAACGTCGGGGAGGCCAACCTCACCGGCATCCCACACGCCGTTCATATTCGTGTCGACAAACACAACGCCGTAGACGTGGCCCTGGGCGGCCAGCGCCGGTGTGGTAGCTAGAAGCGTCGCAAGAACGACCATCAGAAGCGGAAATAGAACGCGTTTCATACTGAACCTCCTGAGACTGTGGATGCAACCGTTGATCACTTACTCTGCAGCTGCCTCCCATAGTATACGTGAAAATCGTGAACGGGCCATAGTCTTTTGGGAAAGAGCGCGGGGCTAGTCGTGATCCAGGCGTGGCAGTTGCACGCGGGGCGCGCTGTGCCATACTTGGGCGGGATACTCTTCACTGAGGAATGGGGACGTCGAGTGCGATGACGGATACCACGACACTGATGACCAAGGTGCTGCTCCCCCGACGTCGCGATGACGTACTCACGCGTCAGCGGTTGCTCAATGATCTCTATGATATGATCGACTACCGCCTGGCGCTTGTCTCCGCCCCCGCCGGGTACGGAAAGACGACGCTTCTGGTCGACTTCGCTACTGACCTGGATCATCCCGTCTGCTGGTACGCGCTGGACGCCAGCGATCACGATCCTCGCATCTTCCTCGAGCGCCTGGTTATGTCGATCCAGCGTCGGTTCCCTGATTTCGGCGATGAGACCTTGCGCGCGTTGGAGGCCAGCGCCGACTTGCAGGGCGGGGCGCCGGGCATCGTGCGCGTGTTGGTCAACGAGATTGTGAGCCGGATCCCCCGGTGGTTTGTGTTGGTCCTCGACGACTATCACGCGCTGGGGCACGCACCGGATGTCGATAGCATCCTCTCAAACTTCGTGGCCTATCAGCGGGATCAGTGCCTTACGGTCCTCGCCAGCCGCACGGTGCCCAACCTGCCTCTGATCATCCCCCTGGTCGCCCGTGGTGGCGTGGGCGGCATCGGACCGGAGCAGATGCGCTTCACACCCGGCGAAATCCAGGCGCTCTTCGCCCACAACTACGGGGTTGACCTTGCGGCGGATGAGGCCGCGATCCTGGCAGAGCAATCGGAGGGATGGATCACGGGTCTGCTGCTCACCGCCTACACGCGGTGGCAGGGGGTACTGCAGAGTTGGATGCGGGCGCGGGATTCGCATCAGCCGATCTACGACTACCTGACGCAAGAGGTCTTTGACCGGCAACCCCCAGAGATGCAGCGTTTCCTTGGTGTATCGTCCACTCTGCGTGAGATGAACGCGCCGCTGTGTGGTGAGTTGCTGGGGGTCGACGGCGCGGCTGATCTCTTGCAGAGGCTGGAGGTAGAGAACCTCTTCGTCACGCGGCTGGAGGATGACTGGTACCGCTATCATCATCTCTTTCGTCAGTTCCTGCAGAGCAGCCTGCGCAGATCCGATCCCGAGGCGTGGGAGGCTCTGCACCTTCGGGCTGCGGAATGGTTCGCGCGACATGGCCAGCCACGCGATGCTGTGGACCACCTTCTCGCCGTCGGTGCGGAAGAGCAGGCTGCGAGTCTGATGGGTGAGATCGCCTATGATCTCTATATCGCCGGCCAACTCACCACGCTGATGACGTGGCGGGAGCAGGTCTCCGATGTGTCGCTGCTCGAGGAGCCTCGTCTGGCCCTCTATCAGTCGCGCGCAGCCTACAAACTCGGGCAGCATGGCGCCGCACTGGCCTTGACGGAGATCGCCGAGCGTGGCTACCGGTCACGGGACGACATCGAGGGGGTGGCCTATGCCTCCCTGCACCGCTGTCAGGTCTGGTTGAACCTGGGCAAGGCAGCGGCGGCGCTCGAACTCGGGCTGGCGACGTTGGAGATGGTCGCCGATGCAGCGCCCCAGGTGGCCCACGAAGCGCATCGCATCGTCGGCCTGGCGTATGTCGATCGGGGCGAGCTCGAGCGGGCTCACGATCACCTGTGGCAGGCGTTGACCCTCAGCGACGCCCAGCCGACCGGCTATGCTCGAGCTCTGGCTCGCACCGGCCTGGCCCACTGTGTCGGCCTTCAGGGGCGGCTGGCCGAGGCGGTCATCCTGAATCGAGAGGCCGTGGCGATCTGGCGACAGGTCGGCAGCGACGCGGGGTTGGCGGATGAGTTGAACGACCTCGGCTTCCATCTCTACGCTCAAGGGGCGTACGATGAGGCGATGCGCTGCTATCAGGAAGCCCTGGCCCTGAGCCGGCGGACGGGACTGCGTCGTGCGGAGGCCTTCTGCCTCGTCAGCCTGGGCGAGATGACGCGCGACCTCGGCCTGTTGGAACCGTCGGCGGCCTATCTTCAGGAGGGGCGCGAGATCGCGGATTCCTTAGGTGACAGCTTCCTTGCCGCCTATGGCCTAGAGGCCCTTGGACTGGTCCATCGAGCGGCGGGTCGGTACGATGAGGCCCTGGACACGCTGGCCTCGGCGCTGGCCCTTGGCCTAGAACAGGGATCGGCCTACCAGATCGGGCGCTACAGCGCGTCCTTGGGGATGGCCCGTGTGGAAGCCGGTGCCGTCGAGTTGGGAATGGCTGAGATCGAGGCCGCGATCGAGGGACTGCGCCCGCTCGGGATGCCGCTGGAGGTGCACCGTGCGTGTCTCTATCAGGCCTGGGCACTCCATCTTTCAGGTGACCAGGACCGGGCCTTGGCGCTGTTCGGTGAGTTGTTGGATACCGTTCCGGAGAGCGCTGAGGCGCAAGTGCTGGTCGGCGAAGGGCAACACGCGCGCCCCCTCCTCAACGCCGCGCGACGGGCCTTCAAGGAGCACCCGACGCGGTCGAAGCGGATCTCCGCACTTCTCAAGCGCGTGAAGGCGCTGGGGGCAGTGGCAGAGCGTCTGTACCCCTTGGCGACGCCCATGAAGCGCGACGTCGAGCCTGCTGTGCGCGTCTACGGCTTTGGCGCGGGCCGGGTTGAGATCGAGGGCGAGGTGATCGCCCCTAGCGCCTGGGCCTCTGCTTCAGCGCGCCAGTTGCTCTTCTACGTCCTCGTCCACGGCGCCTGCACGCGGGAGCAGATATGTGTCGACTTCTGGCCGGAGCTGAATGCCCAGAAGGCCAAGGCGAGCTTCCACACG
>JAXGUU010000292.1:0-5401 GCA_040774145.1 Anaerolineae bacterium | reverse complement strand
TGGGGGTGGGGGTGGGGGTGAGCAGGGGGCGGACGTAGAAGAGGCGGCCCTGGGCGAATGAGGTGTCCTCAACGGGTAGCTCGGTCGCCTTGCGATACTGCTCGTAGGCCAGGAAGCTGTCACCGGCATCGCGGTACTGGTCGCCGCTGCGCACCAACGACTCGTAGAGCAGGCCGAGCACCGTGTCCCCGAGGTAGTCGGGGCGGGTGTCGAAGACGACGCGCAGCGCGGCGGCGGCCTGGGTCCAGCGCTCCTCGTAGTAGGCGGTCTGGCCCTCCAGGAAGAGCCGCAGCAGCTGGCGTTCCTGACCCGCCTCCTGGCTGCGCGGCTGGAGCGCCAGCGCCTCCGAGAAGTAGGCCAGCGCCTGCGGCAGGGCCTCGAACTGGGGCGGATTCTGGGCGACGATCTCCTTGCCCTGCTTCAGGTAGAGCTCAAAGAGACGACCCTCGACGAGCTCCTGCTCGTAGGAGAGGCTGCGGTCCCGCAGCGTGCGGTAGGCGGCGATGGCGCCCATCTCGTCGCCGGCGTCGTAGAGCGCGTTGGCCTCGGCGAAGAGCTCCGCCACGGACCGCCCGCGATCGATCTGCGCCATACGGCCCTCGATGTCGCGATAGCCGGGCCGCAGCGCCTGGAGCTCCTCGTAGAGCGCCAGCGCCGCCTCGTCGTCACCTGCGTCGTCGAGGGCGATCGCCTGCTCATAGAGGGCCACAATCCGGCGCTCCCGTTCAATGACCTCCATGCCCGCCAGCGCCTGGGGGTGATCCGGCTCCAGGGCGAGCACAGCCTGGAAACGCGCCTCGGCGGCATCCCAATCGGCGCCGTTGAGGAAGGCCTGCCCCTCGGTCAGGGCCTGGTCACGCTGTTGGTCGAGCTGGGCCTGGACGATCAGCGGCTGGACCCGCTCGACGAGCAGGCGCCCACCGGTGTAGAGCAGGAACCCGATCAGGACGACGATGACCACCCGCAGGATGATGGGCCAAATGCGCACCCCGATGCGCCGTCCGCGAACGCGCCGCTTGGGGCTGATGCCCGAACGCAACCGGGCCTGTTCGAGCGCGCGGGTGACCAGATCGCTGTCGGGGTACTTCTCTTGGAGCTGCTCAAAGGCGGCGATGGCCTCGGCCCATTCGCCCTTCTGCAGGTGGACAGATCCCTTCTCGTAGAGAGGGTCCTCCCGTCCCGAGGGCCTGGTGTCTGTAAACGTTGTCAACGCTAGTCTCTCCTTAACTGAAGCCTACCCGCCCAGCGTGCCCAAGGCGTTGAAGATCCTGGGGATGCCGGGCCCCAACAGGACGACCAGGAGCGCCGGGAAAATCAGGAAGACGAGGGCAAAGACCATCTTGACGCTGGCCTGGTTAGCGAGTTCCTCGGCGCGCTGGCGCCGCCGCACGCGCACCTGATCGGCCTGCGTGTGCAGCGTGTGCGCTACGCTGACGCCCAATTCGCTCGACTGGATCAGAACGCCGACGAAGGTCTGCACCTCGCGCACGCCGGTCCGCTCAGCCATACGCTGTAGCGCGGTGTTGCGGGGGGTGCCGACGCGTATCTCGACGACCGCACGGTTGATCTCCTCGGTGAGCGCATTGTCCCAGCGCTCGCAGACGCGGACCATGGCCGAGTCGAGGCCCAGCCCCGCATCGACGCCCACGCTGAGCAGATCGAGCGCGTTGGAGAAGTTGCGGATAATGTCGCCCTTGCGGCGGTTGACCGCGCTGCGGAGCCAGAGCCGCGGCACCAGATAGCCGATGATGCCGACGATGGCCGCGTTGCGCAGGGTCGTGGTCCAGGGCGCTGCCGACAGCAGCCCCCCCGCGTTAGCGATGAGCAGGTAGAGCCCGGCGAAGGCGAGCACCGCGAGGATCTGCAGGCCGAAGATGTCGGCGGCGGTCAGCCCGCCGGGCCGGCCCGCTTCGATCAGCTGCTGCTGCACGCGCGCGACGTCGCGTCCCGGTGTCACCTTGCCCAGCAGCTGCAGGATCTTGCGCAGCGTGGGCACGAGTACACGTCGCAGGAACGAGCGCTCCATCTCGACGTCCTCGATGATGTCACGGCCCTGGAGGTAGCCCTCCAACCGTCCGCTCTTCTGGGCCTCGGACTGCGAAGGGGCCAGGGCCAGCCAGATGAGGAGGGTGGCGAGCGCGGCGAGGAGCGCGAAGGTCAGCGGCGACGACGTCGTCGGCGAGGTCAGGACCCACTGCACTGCGGTCTCAAGCCAGCTAAAGTCCATACTTACACCTCAATGTCGACGATCTTGCGGATCACCAGGAAACCCAATACCTGCATCACGATGGCGGTGATGGGCAGGATGCGCACCCAGCCGGGCGCGAAGAGCTCGCGGACGTAGTCGGGGTTGATGAGGAAGATGATGAGGCCCACGACGAGCGGCAGCAGGGCCAGCACAGAGCCCGTGAAGCGCTGCTGCGAGGTCAGGACCCGGATCTCGGTCAGCATGCGCAAGCGGTCGCGCACGGTGTCGCCGATGATCTCGAGGGTCTCGGCCAGGTTGCCGCCGGTCTCGTGCTGCACATTGATGGCCACCACGACGAGGTTGAAGTCCTCGGAGCCTACCCTGACGACGGCGTCCTCGAGGGCGCGCTGCAGGGGGATGCCGAGGTTGACGGCGCGCACCACGTTGGCGATCTCGGTCGACATCGGGTCGGTGAGCCGTCGCGCGACCAGATCAAGCGCCTGATTGAGGCCGTAGCCGGCCCGCAGCGCACCGACCAGCAGCGTGAGCATGTCGGGCAGCTGCTCGGTGAAGGCGCGCAGGCGGCTGCGCCGGCGGATAGACAAATAGACGATGGGGAGCGCCGCCAGGAAGATCCCAAAGACGACGCCGAGCGCCGCGTTGAGCCGCAGCGTGCCGATGATCAAGCCCGCGAAGCCGAGCGCCAACACGATGACCGAGAACTCAACGGCGGTCAGCGGCAGGCCGGCGCGCGTCAGGGCCAGCGCGATCTGCGGGCCGACGCCGAAGCCGGCCAGGAAACGCTTCCAGGCCGCGGTGTGATAGCGTCGATCGGCGTCGCCGATGGCTTCGGTCGTGGCCGGTTGGGCCAGAAGGCCATACTCATCCAGCCGATCCTCGATGGGATCGCGGTATTGAAACAGCAACCACAGCGCCATAAAGATCAGCATCACCGCGAAGCTGATCAGAATCGCGACGATCAGTGGAGCGCCAAACGGCATGACTCACCTACCTTCCGCATGAGAGCATAGCTCAGTCGCTGTCGGCTCTGGATCTCCATCGCGCGAAGAGCCCCCGTCGTTCCTTCACCGGCTGTCCTTCCGCGTCCTCCTCGGGCACCTCGATCGTGGCGGCGACGTGCCCGTTCTGGCGTCCGTCGTGGCTGAGCTGCTGGGCGATCTTGCGAATGGCCCGCGCGACCGCGCTGCGCTGGTGCGTGAGCATCAGGGGCACCCCGCGGTTGACCGTGTGCGTCACCAGGGCCTGATCGTCGGGCACGGAGAAGCGGAGCGGCACGCTGAGCCGGTTCTCAATATCCTCCGGACTGATCCCGCCGCGGATGGTGGCCCGGTTGAGGACCAGCCAGGTCTTGTCGGACGGGTAGCCCTCGTCGATAAAGTGGTTGAGCATCAGGCGCGTGTTGCGCAGGCCGACCATCTCGGGGAGGACCGACATGACGATGCGATCGGCGCCGTCGAGAAAGGCGAAGGCCGTCTCGTCCATCGGCAGTCCCAGGTCGACGATGACCCAGGGGAACATGCGTTTGAGCATCACCAGGATGTGCTGCACCTGGGGCAGGGTCAGCGGCGAGGAGAGGTCGGCGGGCGGCGGGGCGAGCAGCGCCTTGATGCCCGAGGCGTGCGACGCGAGCACGCTCTCGATCAGGACCTCGTCGAGCCGGGAGAGCCGGGGGATCAGGTCGCCGATGTTGCGCTCGAGATCGAGGTTGAGCGCCACGTCGAGGGCCGGTGCGGCGTAGTCGGCATCCACGATGACGACCGGGCGTTTGTCGATCTGGTGCAGGCTGATCGCCGTGTTGATCGCCAGTGTGGTGCGGCCCGTGCCCCCCTTGGGCGCACAGAAGACGATGATGCGCCCGCCGGCGCCCTCGACCGTCCCGGGCTCGACCGGCGGCACCCGCTGCCAGGCCAGCACCTGGTGCAGCGTCATCACGAGCTCGTCGGTGTTCAGCGGCTTGGTGATGAAGCTGCGTGCGCCGACCAACACCGCTTGGCTGGCATCCCCGGCGTCCTCCTTCTGCACCAGGAAGAGAAGCACCGCGTTGGAGACCGAGGCCGCCAACCGCCGGATGATGGGGATGGGGTCGGCCTCGTCCAGCTCGTCATCGACCAGGATCACCTGCGGCAGCAGGTCCTGCGCGCGCACAAAGGCCAGGTGGGGCTCGGCGACCCAGTGCAGGCGATAGGGCCGCGAGAGGCCGCCGGCCAGCGCGCGGCTCACCTCTTCCTGAACCGCTTCGCTGGTGCTGACCAACAGTATCTGGAGTGTCTGTCCTCGTATCAGTTCAGCCAAAGTTCCTCCCCAAATAAAGAACCAGGGTGGGGGGCCGCTAGGGCAGGCCCTCACCGGGTACGATATAGCCGTTGATGATGTAATCCAGATCCACCGGGTCAACCGCGAACTGCCCCTCGGCCCCCGGTGCGCGCAGGACGAGGTCGACGACGGCGCCGACGTCCTTCATGTACTTGAGCACCAGCGCGTCCTGGGGCGTGATCGTCAGCAGCAGGGCGCGCGGGGCGCCCACGGGCTGGCCATCCTCATTGAGCTGGCGGACCACCGAGGCGATCGGGACGTTTTGGAGCAGGTTGAAGGTGAGCGTCTCGGTGGGGGCCTCCTCCTCCTGGGCGGGGCCGACCACACCCTCGGCGGGGGCGACCGGCAGGAAGCCGGTCTCACGATCGATCGGCATCTCATAGGTGAAGAGGAAGTCCACGTGATCGCCGGCTTGGAGCACGCTGACCTGGTTGATCAGGTCGTCGGCGGGGAAGGCCATCAACACGTTGTCCTCGGCCAAGACCAGCAGCGACGGGGCAAACAGCACAGCGTCCGCCCCCTGTGCAGCAAAGCGGCCCATCTGCCCGAGCACAGAGGAGGATGCCCCCAACTCCTCTGCCGTGGAGTTGGCCCTCGTCTCCTGAGGGAAACTCATAAACAGAGCCGCAATCAGCAGCGCCTTGCCAAAGGGTCCAGGATTCAGCGAGTACACTCGTCCCATTCAACTCTCCGTCGGTCGCAATATCGCTTTGAGCCACATCCTAAGCCACAAACAGCGCCCTGCAGTCAACGACTCCATAGGTGGATATTCTGAGGGAAAATGTCAAGCGAGTTTGCGCCGGTTGGGGCGAAGAACGACCAGCGCCCATCGGCTCCACAGCCCTCTGCGCAACTTCTTAGTGGACCGCCGCTGGCTCA
>JAXGUU010000291.1:0-5419 GCA_040774145.1 Anaerolineae bacterium | reverse complement strand
TCGAACACGCCCTCGACCAGGAGCGGCTCCCTGAAAGCGACCGTGTAACTGATGCCGTCGACGGAACTCAGGTCGACCAGCTCCGGGATGGGTGGCCCATAGCGCTCGGGATAGGCGCGATTCCAGCGGACCAGGTCTTGGTGGTGTTCCGGATCGCAGTCCAGGGAAAAGATGCCAGCGGCATGCTCCACGACCGATGGGGCATTCGTGGCGACGACGACGCCCCGGCTCCCCAGTGTGCCGTTCTCCTTGTCATCGGAGGGAAGTCCGCCCTGGGTCAGGTTCTGGGATCCGACCACGACCCACGTATCATCGACGATCAGCATCTTCGCGTGCATGAAACGATAGCGGTTGTAGAGGCGGTCCTCGGGCGCGTGAGCCATGAACCAGCAGGCGCCGCCGGCGGCCTCGATGGATTGACAAGCGTAGAGCTGAGTCTGCCAATCGGGCGTCTCTATGCCGACGCCGACGGGATTGCCTTCCAGGAGAGCCGTGACCTGGACGCCTTCTGCGGCCTTCTGTACCAGGAGATCGATGAGGACCGGATGTCGCAGACTGTAGACCTCAATGGAGATAGCACGGCGCGCCTTCATCAGGGTGGTCGAAACGACCTCGAATGCGTTGTCAGGTGCGACTCCGACGAGCACCGCTGCGCTCTCCGTCACGCGAAGGGGCTGTGCCAGCACGTCAAGATCCCACCCCGGATAGACGGCGCGACGCCCCGTCGCCGGATCGACCAAGGATTGCAGCCAATCGGCCTCGGAATCGGTATCCGGCAGGGGCAGTCCGTGGTGTTCATCACGCTTTCTGGCGAGGATCTGTCCCGCTTCGCCCATCAGGTTATTGTAGTAGGCTTGGACAGCCGGACCCGTCCAACCGGGAACGCTTGTGCTGCCGGCTCCATAGACCAGCGCATCGACGTAGGATGGCGCCGGGGACCGCAGGAGCACCTCATCGCCATCATTGGCCAGCCGTGGCCACCCGATCGCTGCATAGTCGGGCGGATGGCCAAACGACCGCTCGAACGCTGCCGGGTTCCTGGCGATCCAGGACCGTGTCGCCGGGGGGATCACCATGTCCGGCAGCGGCCAACAGTCGATGCCTCCGCTCCCCTGTTTGCAGAGACTCCAGCCGCTCAGCACGCCGGGCGTGGTGCCGATATTGACCAGCTCTACGGCCTCGTCCTCGTCGTAGAGCTGATAGCCCCTGTAGAGCACCGACGAGATGAGGATCTCCGGTTCGTCGCCGGTCACAGGCGGCGTGAGGACCGTCGTCGTCCAACGCACGCGGTTGTTGACCGTGATCAGTTCCGTGGCTGTCGTCGTGGCGTCCACGACATTCTCGAGGATCAGACCCTTTGCGGCCTCATCGTCCACCATCGCGGTGAGGGTGATGGCGTGGCGTGCGCCGGGTGGAAGGTCTCCGAGCTCCCATACGATCTGCCGTCCCACGCTTGTCGGTACTGCAGGGCTCGAGGTGTGATCCACCACTAGCACGCTCGGCAGGGTATCCGTGACGAGGATATGGGTCGCTGTGACCCCGCCCAGGTTGCGGACGTCGATTGTATAGCGCACCTGCTCGCCTGGGTAGGCGGACTCGGGCCCCAGCTTGGCCACAGCAAGGTCGGGAGACTGGGTATGGCTTGGCACATAGCTCGCGTTCATGGCCCGTGGCGTGCCGTTGATGGGCATGCCGTGGGCGTCAAGGCCGTTGCTGGTGGTGCCGTCGTGACTGACCCAGTTTGCATCGAGATCGATCGACCACGGCGTGCGACGTTCCATGGAGCGGTTGGTGGGCGTCCCTCCCTCGGCGCTGTTGGGCCAGGGACCGCCGTCACCGTTAGCCGTGTCGATGACCCCGCCGGACGCATCGACCAGGCGCAAGCTCTCTCCCGTATTGCTCAGACCCAACCCGAACGAGCACGTGAGATCCGCTGCGATGTCGCTGATTGTGGTGTCGTCGGTGCGTTCGATGAGGTAGTAGCTATAGGGGCCGACCTCACCGGAGAGCATCAGGTCGGGCGATCCGTCGACCGCCTGTAGGCGCCAGCCGGCGAGCGTGATGGTAAGGCCGGTCGTGTTGTAGAGCTCGATCCACTCATCGGAGGAGCTGGCTGCCGTGCCGCCCCACGCAATCTCGTTGATGACGACGCTCTGCTCAGCATAGAAGAGGTACTGCGATGCTGCCTCGGTGTCGCGATCGCTGGGTAGCCACAGTCCGGCGATCAGGAGTCCGATCAACCAGGGGGCCGACAACCCCAGGAGTCTGTTGCGCATCTCTCACCACCTTTCGCGGCTGACGAGAGGAAGCTTCACCCGTGGCGATTATACCCGGGGTCACTGAAAAGGGCACGCGGTCCACCCGCATTGTCGCATCGGCGAAGTCAGTTATAATCACCCTACTAATCACAATCGAGAGGTGTGGCATGGTACGCTCCAAGACGGTGGCGCCCTCGAGTGGCAGAGGGCCGAGACTGAAGGTCCTGTTGGCTGCTGCAGAAGCGGCACCCTTGGCCAAGGTGGGCGGGCTCGCGGAGTTTACCGTGGCCCTACCAAAGGCGCTGAGGGCCCTGGGCGTTGATGCCCGGCTGATCATCCCTCGCTATGGAGACCGGCAGCTTTCCGGTTCGCTGAAGGGTGACGTCAAGGCGCGAAAAGTTGGTCCGTCCCTTGAGGTGCCCGCCGGCGCCGGTAGCGAGCCGGCACAGCTGTTGGAGACGAGTCTCCACGGCGTACCGGTCTACCTGATCCACAACGATCAGCACTTCGGCAATCGCGAGCGCGTCTACGGCTTCAACGATGATCCCCAGCGCTTTGTCTACTTCTCGCGTGCCGTCATCGCGGCGCTCAAGGCCCTCCCACAGCAGGCCGAGGCGACCGATCCGGAGGCGCAGACACCGTGGATGCCTGATGTGATCCATACCAACGACTGGCATACCGCCCCGATCACCGCATGGCTGGACACCTATGGAAGGAAGACCGGGCTCTATGGCGGCATCGCCTCTCTGTTCACCATCCATAACGTCGCGTACCGTGGACTCTGCGGGCGTCTTCTCCTCAGCTATGGGCAGATGATGGATCTGCCTCACCTCTCGGTCGAACCCCCCGGGAAGGTCAACTGGCTCGCTCAGGGGATTGCCCACGCCGAGGTGGTGACGACCGTCAGCCCAACCCACGCGCGCGAGTTACTCTCGGAAGAGATGGTCGGCGAGCTTCAGCCGTTGCTCGACGAGCGCCGGCGGCACGTCTTCGGCATTCCGAGTGGCATCGATACCGATCTGTGGGATCCTTCGACCGACGGAGCCCTGCCGCAGACCTATGATGTTGACACATTGAAGATGCGCTCGGTGAACAAGACCGTGCTGCAGCGCGAGCTGCGGTTGCCGACCGACCTCGATATCCCGCTCATCGGGGTTGTCTCACGTCTTGATCCCCTCAAGGGACTGGATCTGCTTTTTCAGGCCTTCGAGCAGCTGCTGGAAACCCGTGAGGTGCACTTCGTCCTGCTCGGGACTGGGGATGAGGCCTTGGCCCATCGAGCTCAGGCCCTTCAGGTGCGCTATCCGCAGCGGGTGCGGGCGTTGATCCGCTTCGATGAGCGTGTGGCACGGCGAATCTACGCCGGCGCCGATCTGTTTGCGATGCCCAGCCAATATGAGGCGGTGAGCGTGGGCGTGATGACGGCGATGCGCTACGGCGCGGTCCCGCTGGTCCACGCGGTGGGGGGCTTGGCCGATACGGTGATCGATGCCGATGTCGATCCGGAGCACGGCAACGGCTTCACCTTCACGACTCACACGGCAACGGCGGTCGCGGATGCTTTGGTGCGAGCGCTGGCGGCTTTTGATGATCGGCCTCGCTGGAGCGCATTGCAGCGCCGCGCGATGTCGCGCGATTTCTCGTGGGAGATGTCTGCCAGGGCCTATCTGGATCTCTACGAGCGTGCGCGCATGCTCAAGCAGAACGCCGCACCCGGCTAGGGATACGACACCACCTCGCTACCTGCGGGCAATCAACGGTCGATTGATGCGACGCCATACCAGCCGGCTTTCCTCGATCGCTTGGGTCGCGCTCGTTCTGGTCATATGCCTGTCGGCAGCCGGCCTCCGATTCTACGGTCTGGACTGGGATGCGGGGATGCATCTCCATCCCGACGAGCGCTACTTGACCATGGTCGCGACAGCTGTGCGCTTTCCCGGGGAGGCGTACGGTTCTGAACAACCACTGTGTGAAGGTCTGTCTGCCTGTCTCTCCCTCTATTGGGACAGCGACGCCTCGCCGCTCAACCCCGCCAACCATGAGGCCTACGCCGGCTACGTCTACGGCACCTTGCCGCTGTTCATCACCCGTGCTGTAGGTAGCTGGATCGACGCGCGCCAGGTCGATGCGGGCAGTGCAGTCGGTTTCTACACCAGTTACAACGGCATACACCTCATCGGACGCGCACTGTCCGCCGTGATGGACCTCGCGACCCTGGTGGCGCTCATCGGCATTGGCTGGGCGCTCTCTGATCGGTGGACGGGCGTCCTAGCCGGGGCGCTCTACGCCGTCGCTGTGCTGCCGATCCAGCACGCACCCTTCTTCGTCGTCGACAGCTTTGCCACGGTCTTTGTCGTATGGGCCCTCCTCTTTGCGGTGGTTGCGCTGCGGCGAGATCATCCGGGCTGGCTCCTCCCCGCCGGTGTGGCGACCGGCTTGGCCGTGGCCTCCAAGATCAGCGTTTGGCCCCTTGCCGGGATCGTGGCGCTCACAGCCTGGCTGATGGTCCGGCGCTCCGGAAGGGGCAGGTGGACCATCGCCGCCCTGATGGTCTCGGGCCTGCTCGCCGCGCTGGCTTTCCGCACGGCCCAGCCCTATGCTTTCACGGGACCGGGCTTTCTGGGTGTTCGCATCCATCCCCGCTGGCTTAGCACGATGCGCGAGGTGAGCGAGTTGATGGCGGGGCGCCGAGACGTGCCCTACGGGCATCAGTGGACGGCTCGCACGCCCGTGGTCTTCCCGTGGATCAACATGGTGTTCTGGGGTCTCGGACTTCCGCTCGGCCTGATGGCTTGGGTTGGGTGGGGGGCGATGGGATGGGATCTGCTCCGCGGCGATGGTGACGCGGTCGAGCGCTCCGTCCGGCACCTGATCCCCTGGAGCTGGGGCACTCTCTTCTTCCTCTACCAGGCGACGCAGTGGGTCAAATCCATGCGTTACCTGTTGCCGGTCTATCCCGTCTTTGTCCTCTTCGCGGCGTGGGCCGCCGTGCGCTGGGTAAGGAAACGTAGGTCGGACACCGGTGCCGGCACGGCATCGTGTGGACGCCGCCTGATAACGATCGCGTTGCCCGTCCTCCTCGTCGGAACGACGGCGCTATGGGCAGGGGCCTTTGTCTCCATCTATGCCCGGCCTGTGACACGCATCGAGGCCTCGCGCTG
>JAXGUU010000290.1:0-5434 GCA_040774145.1 Anaerolineae bacterium | reverse complement strand
TGGGGGATGATGTGCCTGAGGAGGTCAAGACGGCACGTTACGATCAGGTGATGATCGCTCAGCAGGAGATCTCGCTCCGACGAAATCAGGCGCTCATCGGTCGACGCCTCGACGTGTTGTTGGAGGGGGCGGGTGACGGCATCACGGTCGGTCGCTCCTATAGGGATGCCCCGGAGATCGATGGTTTGGTGTTGATCTCTGAGGAGGTCAGCCCCCACCGCATTGTCCGCGTAGAGGTTACCGAGGCGTTGCCTTATGACCTCGCTGGGCGCATCGTGTGAAGCGGGGGCCCGCAGACGGACGGGATTCCCGCACTCAAGACGTGGAGGCGATCGCGTTGCGGACCACCTCCAGGAGCTCGCTCAGCATCATTGCCGTCGCGCCCCAGATGACGGTCTCGCCGATCCGGTAGCAGGGAGCCGTCAGCTCCTCCCCATTACGCCGCCAGTGATAGGTCCCGACGGCGCTCGATGCCAATAGGGCGCTCAGCGGCAAGGGCACGACCTCTGCGACTTCGGCGGGGTTGGGCTTCACCTGAGTGCGGTCCGAGAGCCAGCCGACAAAGGGGTAGACGTGGTTCTGGCTGGGAGCGATAAAGAGCGGCGTCAGCTGACCCAGGATCTGGATGCGTTCGGGCGCAATGCCCAACTCCTCCTGGGTCTCACGGAGTGCGGTGTGGAGCAGCGATGGATCGTTGCCCTCGTAACGTCCGCCCGGAAACGAGATCTGCCCTGCATGATGGCGCAGGTGGGCCTGTCGCCGAGTAAAGATGACGCGCACGTCGCTACGCCGGTGCTTGTCTCTACATTCCCCTGGGGGCGGACTCTCGTGCAGCGAGGTACAGAGAAGGGCCAGGACCGCTGACTGCCGCGGTTGATCCGTGGGGCCCGGCTTTGTCTGCCGCAGGGGTGGGGCCATGTTGTCCTGAGCTCGCCTGCCGGGGAGCGGATGCTTCAGAGCTTCGCTTAGCAGACGGGATAACCGCATCTGCGCATTGGTGGTTAAGACTGGACTTTCCACACTTTGATTATAGTCTTTGCGTATGTGGGGGACAAGGTGAGTCGAAGTCAGCCGCGATGAGGGGGGTGGAGCTTTTCGCCGGGCGCCTCTCTGCCTTGCTCCGCCGAAGATGGCCTTTGCTGTTAGCCTTGACCTTGACCGTATGGGGGGTAGGGCCGAGCGACTGGGCGGGCGCGGATGTTCGTAGGACGTTGCTCCCCACGCCTCAGACTGTCCACACGACGAATACCAAGGTAGGCGTGCATACGCGGCTGACGGACGAGGTGGAGACCTGGAAAATCCAGCGCACCCTGGCGATGGTCCGCGAGATGGGCGCGCCATGGATCGTCGAGTACTTTCCCTGGGCCTACATTGAGCCCCGTCAGGGCCGCTTCGATTGGGTCCACAGCGATACCGTCATCGCCCACGCGGAGAACCAGGGCGTGCACGTCATTGCGCGCTTGGGCATGGTTCCGTCGTGGGCGCGGCCCGATCCGGCGGTGCAGGAGACCACGGACACTTATCTTGATCCCGACCGGTATGCGGCATTCGCGGATTTCGTGGCGGCCTTTGTTCGCCGTTACGGGCAGACGGTGCGCCACATCATCATCTGGAACGAGCCGAATCTGAGCTTTGAGTGGGGGTATCGCCCGGTTGATCCCGTTGCCTACAGCGACCTCCTACGCGTGGTCACGCCGCTGGTGCGTCAGGTTGACCCGGACCTCGTGGTTCTAGGCGGCGCTCTTGCGCCTACCCTGGAGCCCGCAGGCAGCTCGGCGGGCCTGAATGATCTTGACTATCTGCGTGCGATGTACGATGCCGGTGCCGGACCCTATTTCGACGCGCTGGCGGCCCATGCCTACGGGCTGGCGTTGGCCCCGGAGGTCGAGCCTGATGCGGATCTGATCAACTTCCGCCGGGTCGAGTTGTTGCGCGAGATCATGGATGGCGCTGGAGATGACCACAAGCCGATCTTTGTCACCGAGGCGGGTTGGAACGATCATCCTCGCTGGTTGTGGCGTGTCTCTCCCGCGGAAAGGGTACAATACACATCGGCAGCCTACGAGTGGGCTGCCGAGCATTGGCCATGGTGTCCTGTTGTGGCGATGTGGATGTTCCGCACGCCGCAGCCGCTCTACGGCTATCAGGACTACTATGCGTTCGTGACACCGGCGTTTCAGGAGCGACCGATCTATCAAATGGTTCAGCAGTATACCGGCAATGCAACGAGCCGACAGGTTGACGGGGCCTTGCCATGAGGTGGATAGGATGAAGCACAATCGCGCTATTCTGAATGAGGGGCGGCTGTGGCTGGCCTGCGGACTGCTCCTGCTGTTGCTATGGCTGTTGCCCGGCTGTTCGCTGTTGCCGGATCTTCCGGATCTATCGACATTTTCCTGGCCTCTTCTGGGCACGCCCTCACCGACGGCTACGCCTCCCCCCGAGCAGTCCCCCACGCCGCTGCCGCCCGAGACGCCCTCAGTGACGCCGACAACGCCCGCGGAGGATCTGGTGCTGGATCTTTGGGTGCCCGGCTTTCTCTATGGAGATGTCGAGAGTCGTGCCGCGCAGACACTCGGTCAACAGGTGGAAAGCTACGCACGCACTCGGCCTAACACACACGTGCGCATCAGTGCCAAGAAGAATACGGGTGAAGGCGGTATTCTGAGCCTGATCAGCACTGCGATCGACGTCGCCCCCTCGATCGTGCCGGATGTGGTTGTGCTCAATCAGCATGACCTCCTCGTGGCTGCCGATGCCGGGTTGCTTCAGCCGCTGGACGAAGCTCTGCTGTCTGATGCGGGCTACTTCCCGGCGGCTTTGAGCGCAGTGACGACGACGCAAGGGCTTTGGGCCTTTCCCTACGTCGCTCAAGCGGAGCAAATGGCCTACGCCGTGGGCATCACCGACACGCCACCTCTCTCCTGGACGGCGGTGCTCTCCGGTAGCTATCAGATGCTTTTTCCCGCCGGTCCTCCGGAGGGCGTAGCGACCGATGCTCTGCTCGCGATGTACCAGGGCGCAGGGGGACGCACAACGGATCAGGCAGGACAGCCTACCCTGGATCGCACCACGCTCGAGCGCCTCTATGGGTTCTTCGTGGAGATGCGCGAGGCCGGTCTGCTGGACGCTGAGACCACGTTGGGCCTCACGGATGCCCACGCCAGTTGGGCTCGTTATCAAGAGGGCGTGGGGCAGCTGACGCCTGTGCCCGTCGGTGTCTTCTGGGCGCTGCCGGAACCCGGGGAATCGGAGGCTGATACGGTGGATGCGGAGCCGGCCCGCAGGGACTCGGCCCCTAGCTGGGTCCCCACGCCCGATGGTGCCCCTGTCGTGATCCTCCACACGTGGGGGCTTGCCATCTTGACGGATGATCCCGTACGCCTGGAGGTTGCCCTTGGCCTGGTGGAGTGGTTGGTCGAGGCGCAGCAGCTGGGAGAGTTGACACGCGCAGCGGAGCTTGTGCCCACGCGGCAACCGGCGATTAGGACGTGGTCATTGCAGACGGATGAGCTCGCTTTCATGGACCGCCTTCTCCTATCCAGTGTGCGCGCATGCCCCCCGTCGATTGATCTCCCGGTGCGCCGGGCGCTGCAGGCCGGACTCAGTGCTCTGTTATTGCAGGAGGTCGCCTCGCCAGAGCAAGCCGCCAGCCACGCCCTGACGAACCTCAGGCGGTGAGCGTCGATATGCGTACGCGGTTGGATCTACGACGAGATCTCTTGACGCTCCAACGCACGGCGTTGGCAGCCGTCGATCCGTATGCGGCTGTCCGTCGACATCTCGTCCGCGAGGGGAACTCACTGCGCTTCAGTGGACAAAGGTGGCCGGCGACCGAGTCTTGGGGCGGTCGTGATCCGCGCGTGACACTGATCTCAGTCGGAAAGGCCGCCGTGCCGATGGCTGCGGCTGCGGCTGAGATCCTAGGAGCGTGGTTGATGTCCGGCATCGTCGTCACCAAGTATGGCCATCGGGCCGGATATTCGCTTCCGTCACGGCTTAACCTCGTCGAGGCGGGGCACCCTGTACCGGATGCTGCGGGGCTACGGGCCGGGCGAGAGGTGGTGGCGCACCTTCAGGGTGAGTGTGAGGGTGATAGGGGCGGCGGCTGCGATCTCGTCGTGGTGCTCCTCTCGGGAGGGGCCTCGGCGCTGCTGCCGGCACCGGCGCCGGGGCTTGCACTTGAGCATCTGCAGCAGACGACCGATCTCCTGCTGCGCGCAGGAGCGACGATCGTCGAGATGAATGCGGTGCGCAAGCATCTCTCACAACTCAAAGGGGGGCGATTGGCCCGCCTCGCAGCACCTGTGCCCGTTGCTACTCTGGTGCTCTCCGACGTGGTGGGCGATCCCCTCGACGTGATCGCCTCCGGGCCGACGGCCCCCGATCCCACCACCTATCGCGATGCACTGGCGATCCTGGAGCGCTATGCGCTGGAGGATCGGGTGCCGAGCGAGGTGCGGGCGTACCTGGTCGCGGGTCTCTCCGGAGAGCCGGCGGAGACGCCCAAGCCGGACGATCCGCTGTTTGATCGCGTGCTCAACACGCTGGTGGGGTCGAATCGCATAGCGGCAGAGGCTGTGGTGGCGAAGGCCGGTGAATTGGGCTATCATTGCCTCCTGTTGTCGACCTTCATCGAAGGTGAAGCCCGTGAGATCGCCAAGGTTGCTGTAGCCTGTGCGCGAAGCATTCGCGCCGACAGCCACCCGCTAGCACCACCGGCGTGCCTGGTCTGGGGGGGAGAGACGACCGTCACGGTGCGTGGGGAGGGTAAAGGGGGGCGCAATCAAGAGCTGGCGCTGGCTGCGGCCCTTGGTCTGGAGGGCATGGACAACCTCGCGCTGCTTGCCCTCGCGACAGACGGCACCGATGGTCCCACCGATGCCGCCGGCGCCGTGGTCGATGGCACCAGCATCAGGCGTGCCCGCGATCTCGGATGGGATCCGCGGGCTGTTTTGCGCGACAATAATGCGTATTATCTGCTTAGGGATACTGAAGATTTGTTACTCATAGGCCCAACCGGGACAAATGTCAATGATATTCTTGTGCTGTTGGTGGCGTAGATTGCACTCGGCGTGCGCAGTCGCGGGCTGCCAAGGAGTGGCATAGATGAACTCTTCTCGACTTAGCCAATTCTGTGATCGTGCGCTGGAGGCCGGATGGCTGCTGGCGGTCTTGATCACCCCGGTCTTCTTCAACGTCTATTCCAGCCGGGTCTTCGAGCCCGACAAGCTGACCACGCTGCGTGCCCTCGCCGTAGTGATGGCTGTCCTGTGGTTGACGCGTCTGGTGGATGAGGCGACTACAGGCGTCTCGGCGGCGAGACCAGTTCGTGGCAAGCTTCCTCGTCGAGTAAACGCGCTAAATCGCGAGTGAATTCATAGCGGTGCGCCACGCGAGTAGCGGCCTGCGGGCTACGCCGTATGTCGCGATT
>JAXGUU010000289.1:0-5440 GCA_040774145.1 Anaerolineae bacterium | reverse complement strand
TCTGGTAGGCGAGGAAGAAGTCGCGCACGGTGGACGGATCCTCGCTGAAGTCCGTATACATGTCCATATGTGGTGCCAAGTCGAAAGCAACCGAGGGGTGGGCGTCGAGAAAGCGCGCCGCTCGCTCCAGATCGCGTGACAGGAAGTAGAAGTGGGTGAAGACTATTCTGAGGCGCGGGTGGCGGGCCAGCACGTGGTCGATCTCGTTGTAGAGTTGCTCCTTGGCGGGGTAGGTTCCGTCCGAATAGTCCCAGCCCGCTGCCCGCGCCCAGGAAGGGCAACGTTCGGCATCCCAGAACTCATCCGGATCGCCGACGTGGACGATCGCCGGCAGCCGCGCTTCCTCCAGCGCCGCCCACATCGGCGCGTAGAGCGGTCCGTCGAGTGGGTGGGGGAGCACCTTGCGCACCTCAGGCTTCCCCTCGATGAGCTTGAGCCCGTCGAAGCCTTGTGCACGCAGGTGATGCACCTGGTCGCCCAGACGCACCGGGGCGGAGGCGGGATCGTCGAGAACGGCGCCGTAGTTCAGCGCGCCGCAGGCGAAGACGCGTTCGGGATAGCGCTCCTTGAAGGCGAGCGCGACATCGTTCTGGTGGGTGCCGTCGCGGTTGGGGAGGCTGACAAGGTTGAAGGCAGCGCAGGGCACCGCATCCATCAGCGCCAGGATGTCCTCCATGCGCTCGGGATGCACGAAGTGCACGTGGCTGTCAATGATCCTCGTCCGTGCTGGGGTAGAGTCGTCGATCGGAAGTTTCACGAGGCAAGGGTCCTTTCGGCAAGCGCAGCCGTACGGCGGGCGAGAGCGGAGATCCGCGTCTCGGCGTGGTGGGCGAGGGCTGTGTCCAGTGTATCGTGGAGCGGTTCGGTCCATAGGTCCGGGATGCCCGGCGCCGCCGTGAGCGCGCCCATCACCGAGCCGACGGTGGCGGCGTTGCTGCCCGTGTCCATCCCACAGGACACGGCCAGGCCCAGTGCGCGATCCAGGTCGCCATCGCTGTAGAGAAGCGCCAGGATCACCCAAGCGGTGTTGTTGATCGCGTGAAGGGGAGAGTAAGCGCCCGTGTCCAGGAGGAGGCGCTCATAGGCCAGTTCCCAGTCACGTTCCTCTCCGCCGTTGGCGCCGTTGTGATGAGCGTCGACCACGGCTCGGACGGCCTCGGCCAACCGGCAACTGTGGGGGATCTCAGACAGCCCCACGTGCACGATCTCCATCAGGTCATCGGTCACGTAGGCCCAGGCCAGCATGGCGGCGATCAGCATCGCGGCATAGACGCCGTTCTTGGTGTGCGATAGCGCGGCGTCGCGATAGGCCAGCGCCGCCGCCAGTTCAGGCTTGCCGGGCGCGATGTAGCCGTAGAGGTCGGCCCGCGTGCGTGCCCCGGCGTACTCGCGTTGTGGGTTGGCAAAGCCGGCGGCTTGTTCGGGGTGAACGTTCCAGACCAGGTTGCGGTAGACGGCGCGCTCGGTGGTGTGGATGCCGAAATAGGGGAGATGGGTCAGCCACATCGTCGCCACATCCGTCGTCTCAAAGTCCACACCGTACGTCTCGAGCGTGTGCAGTGCGAGAAGCGTGAAGTCGGTGTCGTCGTCATACGGGGCCCCACGGATCTCTCCCAAGAAGGTGCCGGTCGCCTCGGGCTTGAGTTCGACGTCGGGTGGCGGCGATACCAGGCGTGGAATGTAGCCGCGGAGAGGGTAGCTGTCGGCAAGACGCAGGTACTGCAGGACCCTGCTCTTCGACCAACCCATCTGCAGCGGTTTGCCGAGGACGCAGCCGGCGACGCGGCCCTGCCACGCGCCGAGGATCCGCTCGTAGAGGGCGCTGGAGGTGATGACGACCGGCGTCTCACGTGGGCCGTCCGGGCGGGCATCGCGGATCTCCTCGAGCGACTCGGGCTCGTCGTAGCCGAAGTCGGGCCGCCGGGGGGCGGCGAGCAGCTCGGTGTAGAGGCGGTACAGCTTGCGCTTCGAGCGTCTGCCAAGGGCCTCGAGCCGCTCGCGAACTTCGCCGACCGCGTACCCCTCTTCGTCCCGCTGCTGGAGTTCGAGGTGCAGGACCTCCATAATCTGCGGGGCATCGTAGAAGGCCATCAGCCCGGGCGGGGGAACGTTGCACCCTTTGGAGCGGCGCAGGCGCTTGCCGCCGGCCTGGGTGGCGTTGCGGCGCGCCAGGTTCTGCGCGTACTGATCCGGCTGGTAGGCCAGTTCCTCGACCACCTGCAGGATATGCGCACGCGTCGCATCGGCCATCCGACCCTTGCCGGAGAGGGCCTGTGAGACGGTGGCTGTGGAAACGCCGACGCGATCGGCGATGTCTTGGAGCGTGACTTTGCCCTTCATTCACCACCTGGTTGAGCGCTTGGTCTGGGAGGATGCTCGTGCTCTGTGTGTGATTATGCGCTTAACCAGATTATAGACCATGTGGACGACCCTTGTCAATAGGGAGTTGGGTCCCCGACCGCACCATCGAGGCGCAGGCCTGGGACGAGGGCCCAGTGGGTCCCACCCTAACCTCGTGATGCCGGCGGGCGACGCTCCCTGCGTGGTTGGCTATCGCGCTCATTGAACCTATACTTGCCGCTACACATCAACCTGCCCGGCGTCAATCCGGGCCACATGAGGGCGGAGAGTCGCCCAAGAAAGGGAAGACCATGTTCTTGCACAGCGTATACTTCTGGATGAAGCCCGACCTTACACCCGATGAGGCCACTGCCTTTGAGAAGGGGCTGCAAAGCCTATGTGAGCAGACCACGGCGACGTCGGGCAGCTACGGTCAGCCCGCCGGCACCGATCGGAGCGTCGTGGACAACAGCTACGGATATGGGCTCTTTCTCTTCTTTGAGGATGCTGCGGGACAGGATGTCTACCAGGTCAGCGAGGTCCATCAGCAGTTCATCGCGGATCACGCGTCGAAGTGGGAGCGCGTCTTGGTGTACGATACCGAGCTTGCGTAGGGGTAACGGACTCTGGGCTTGAGTTCCTGGATTCACGCCGTGTGTGGGGCTCTGTGTAGGGCGATGCGTCACCCTGGGGTTTGACTTCAGTCGCTCCGCAGGTATAAACAGCGTACTTAGTCAACGCTATCATCGGAGGGGACCATGTCGGAGGACAAGCCGCGACCGCGCTATCGAGGCATCTATAAGCATGTCGATCACGAAGGGGGGTATTCCGTCTGGATCCCAAGTGATTGGCGGCGTCTGGAGATGGTGGACGGACATCACGGAGCCATTTACACACCCTATGCCGATCGTTACGACACCTGCATCTCTACGGAGAAGGTGGTCCTTGAGCATGCCGTGACGCGGGATGATGTCGACGTCTTGCGAGAGGGATTCACGGCGGGGATCGAAAGCCTTCCCGGTGCGGAGATCGAGTCGCAGGATGAGACGATCTCCAAGACGCTGATCGCCTTCGAGGCGCGCTTCACCTTCTTGGAGGGTGAGTTGCGGCGCAAGCGGTGGACGCGCGTGATCTACTGGGGCGAGGGGCAGTTGATCGTTATCGCGCAGGGCGCAACGCCCGAGGAGTTCGACTACTGGCTGCCGATGTTCTATAACTCGTTGATGACCGTTGAGATCCCGGTAGGAGCTTAGCAGAGTAGGAGAGGCAAGAGCGTGGGACCCTGTCCCGTCTGTGAAGCCGAGCTGGTCATCTCTGGGCAGGTTGAGTGGGTGACCTGCCCCGGGTGCGGAACCGGACTTCATGTGCGCGCGCAGCAAGCATTTGCTCGCGCGCACGCTGCTTATCTGGAGGCCGAGGTTCTGCAGGAGAAGGGCCACGTAGTGGAGCCGCGTCGTGCCGGCTATCGGGCCAAGGCGCGCCCGAGCGCTGCCCCGCTGGATGAGGACCTCGTACGCGCCTACCAGCAGGTCTACTCAGGGCTGCATGTCGCGCTGCAGCATACCCTGGTCGACTCGCAGCAGCTATCCGGCGTCACGATGATGGCAGAGATCACGCGACGGCTGGTGCCACGTGGTATGGCTTCATCGCTGGAGGCGGAGTACTGGACGGCGCTGGCGATCGAGCTGACGGCCCGGGATGAGCTTGCGACGCTCGAGAAGGCGTTGGCTGCAGGGCCGAAGCGAACTTGGGTTGTGCGGGCTGTTGCGGCCCTGCCGCAGCGCCTCCGTCGTCGTCAACTGCTCAGAGCGCTTGGTCGGCTCAGGCGACAGGTAGACGAGCTCGAGAAGGCGATTGGGTTCCTGGAGCCGCCGCGCATCGAGCGGCGTGGTGGGGACGCGTAACCGGCGCTGCCTCGAAGGAGGTCAACGCTCCGGCGATGCGACCCGACCGGGTGTTGGTCCTTGCCGGGCCCGTCAGGCCGCTAAGCGCACCAAGAGGTAGGTGAGCAGCCACGAGATGAGGAGGGCGATGGCGCCGAAGCCCAGCTCGTAGCCCATCACACGGATGACGCGGCGGCGCAGCTTGCCCTCCGCAGCCCCTTTGCGGTAATAGTGCTCGATCGCGATGGAGCCGGCGATCCCGACACACGCCAGGATCAACAGCAACACGCGGTCGGTCGTATCGATCACCCAACCGTAGGTGAGCCGCCGTGAGCGCCAGGCGTCGGGGTCCGCCACCTGGCGCATCAGACCGGCGGATGTCATCACGTCGATGACGATGTTTCGAGCCAGAAAGAGATCGACGACCAGTAGGGCCGTCGAGACGAGCCACGCGACGAGATAGCCGATTGTACCCATCCAGCTCGGCTCCTTCCTATCCCCCACGGTCGAGAACCCCGCGCAATGTCAGCTTCTCGGCGAAGTGACAGCTTACCCAGTGGTCCGGAGCGAGCTCGCGAAGTTGCGGCTCTTCCTGCGAGCACATCGACTCGGCGTAGCGACAGCGTGGGTGGAAATAGCAGCCTGAGGGAGGATTGGCAGGATTGGCCACCTCGCCGGGCAGGCGGATCGGACGATCGCGCATGCGTGGGTCGGGGATGGGCACCGCAGCCATCAACGCCTCGCTGTAGGGATGCATCGGCGAGTAGTAGAGCTCCTCTGTTGGTGCCAACTCGACCAGCTTGCCGACATACATGACCGCCATACGGTTGGTGATGTGCTCTACAACGCTGAGATCGTGGGCGATGAAGACATAGGTCAGGTCGAAGTCAGCCTGCAGGTCCTCCAGTAAGTTGAGCACCTGGGCCTGAATGGAGACGTCGAGCGCTGAGACGGGCTCGTCGCAGATGATCAGCCGGGGATTAAGGGCGAGCGCCCTGGCGATGCCCAGGCGCTGGCGCTGTCCGCCGCTGAAGGCATGGGGATAGCGGCTCATATACTCGGGACGCAGCCCCACAACTTTGAGCAACCCCGCGACGCGGTCGTTGAGCTCATCCCCAGACGCCACTTTGTTGATGATCAGCGGTTCGGCGACAATGCGCTTGACGGTCAGCCGCGGGTTCAGCGACGAGAAAGGATCCTGAAAGATCATCTGGATG